>JBFGLD010000113.1:0-9870 GCA_041576335.1 Anaerolineae bacterium
GAAAATGCTCGCCTCTCAAGAGAGCAAGAAAGAACCATTGTCAAATTGCAGGATGTTGATAGATTAAAATCGGAATTCTTAACGAGCATGAGTCACGAACTTCGCACTCCGCTCAACTCTATTCTTGGTTTTGCCGATGTATTGCTGCAGGGGATCGATGGGGAGCTCGACGATATAGTCCGGCACGATGTTCAACTTATCTTCAACAGTGGTCAGCATTTATTGGCTCTCATTAACGATATTCTGGATATTTCCAAGATTGAAGCTGGCATGTTGGAACTGCTGCACGAACCTCTGGCCTTGAAGGGAATCATCAATGATGTACTGGCGGCAACAGGATCGCTGCTTAAGGAAAAGCCGGTTGCGGTTGTTCTCGATGTTGCTGAAGATTTGCCGCCGGTATATGCTGATAAGTTGCGATTGAATCAGATATTGCTGAATTTGGTCAGCAATGCGGCTAAATTTACAGATGAAGGGAAAATTACAATCAGCGCCAAAATTTCAGAAAATGATCCGGGTCAAATGTTTATCTCGGTGACCGATACGGGCATCGGCATTCCTCAGGAAAAGTATGAGGCGATTTTTGATCGCTTTAATCAGGTCGATAACTCGACAACTCGGAGATTCGGTGGCACCGGTCTGGGTTTGCCGATTTGTCGCCAATTGGTACAGATGCACGGGGGGAACATCGGCGTTACTAGTCGCGAAGGCTACGGTTCCACCTTTTACTTCACTATTCCTTTGGTCACAGATGTGGTCGTTACAGCCTGAAAATTTGGGTTGTATCTACGAGAATATCGTTTAAATAATAAGGTGCATGACTAGTGAACGACGCAAAGCATGTCAATTCCTATCTAACCTCAGTTAAATGTTTGGAATGTGGGCACCTTCAGTCATTTTATCCGGGCTTAAATTACTGCGCCGCCTGCAACGGGGTTTGGCTGGATGCCCAGTATGACTATGAGGCAGTCGCTCAGATTTGGCAACACAATTTCCAGAGGCGAATTAATTCGTTGTGGCGGTATGTCGAACTTTTGCCCGTAATGGATGTCGGCAATATCATCAGCATGGGCGAAGGATACACCCCGCTGCTGCCGGCCGCCAAAATTCAAAAACGGTTGAACCACCCGACCATCTTTATCAAGGATGAACGCCAATCACCAACGAGCTCATTTAAGGATAGACAAGCTGCAGTTGCCGTAACCGCAATGTATGAGGCCGGCATTCGAGAATGTGCCTTGGCTTCTACCGGCAATGCTGCGGCAGCCTATGCAGCCTACTGCGCTCGAGCCGATATTAAACTCTGGCTTTTCTTAACAAGTTTAGTACCGGCGGCCAAAATGCGCGAGGCTGCTTTATATGGTGCGGAGGTGATCAAAGTGGCGGGTACTTATGACCAAGCCAAAAAAATTGCTGCCGACTTCGCGGCCCGCCGGGGGATCCATTTTGACAAGGGGGCCAAGGCTATCCCCGGTAAAGAGAGTATGAAGACGATTGCATTTGAAATCGCCGAGGAATTGGGTACGAATTCAAGTTATCCGTTATCTTTTAATGGAGGGTCTTCCTTCTCCCTATCAAACAAGGTGCCTCATAGCGGCTGGAAAGCACCGGATTGGTTTATACAGGCTGTGAGTGGCGGCATCGGGCCGATTGGCGTGCACAAAGGCTTTGAAGAACTTTACAAGATGGGCCTGGTCGATCGTGTGCCAAAAATCGGCGTGATTCAGGTGACCGGCTGCTCGCCAATGGTCCGGGCCTTTGCTGCCGGTAAATCAAAAGCTGACCCGGTCATCCCCGAAACGCGCATTACCGTTCTGTCTACGGGTGATCCGGGCCTGGGTTATGACATATTGTTTCAAGCTAATCAGACCTACGGCGGCTACATGCTAGATGTAACCGACGAGGAAGCCTTCGAAGCGATGCGCTTGTTGGCCAAAACCGAAGGCTATTCTGTTGAGCCGGCCACAGCCGTGGCCTTTGCCGGGGCCGAAAAGCTGATCCGGCAGGGGATTATCAAAAATGATGAAACGGTGGTTATCAACTGCTCCGGCCACACCTTTCCCGTCGAAAAACATATTATGGATGATGAGGAAAATGTGGTTGATCTGCGGCTCCCCGATGTAGTTCAGGCCGCGCCGGGCGTACCGTTGGATGGGCTGGGCGCCGCTCTCAAACGTTTAGATGAACAGGTCACAACGATTGTAGTGATCGATGATAACCCTATGGACAGCCGGCTGATCCGTCGCTTGCTTCAGGCCAGAAAACCCTACCGGGTCTTTGAGGCCCAAAGCGCACTGGAGGGGCTGCAGATTATCAAAGAGCGCGGCCCTGATTTGGTCGTAAGCGATTTAACCATGCCGGAACTGGATGGCTTTGGCCTGATAGAGGAACTCAAAAAGGATCCGACGACGGCTCACATTCCGGTAATCGTTGTTTCTGCGAAAGATTTGACCTCCGAAGACGAAGCCCGGTTGTCTACTCAAACCTCCTCAATTTGGCTCAAGGGATCTTTTTCTACCCAAGATTTGGTACAGCACGTCGTGGATACGCTTTCAAGCTTGGACTCGGGCTCATATACTCCGGACCAATTTGACCTGAGCCAAGCTTCATTTAATCAAGACAGGGCTAAAACACAAGAATTGTCCATGACGGAGTCGGCCCAGCCTGCTGCGGCAGATGCTAAAAAAGTTGTCCTGGTAGATGATAACCCGGTGGATGCTCGTTTGATCATTCGCCTGCTGCAGGCGAGTCGTAATTTAGAGGTAAAGCAAGTCGAGGTTGGTCAGGACGCTATCGACGTCATCAGAGAAGAACGGCCTCACCTTATTGTCTTAGATTTGATGATACCGGATATGAACGGTTTTCAAATATTGGAGGCCTTAAGGCAAGAAGAGGAACTGGACGAAATTCCCGTTATCGTCGTAACATCGAAGGATTTATCGAACGAGGAAAAGCAGTGGCTTCGCGCGAACGGCATTTCTTCTATGTGGCAAAAAGCCAAGCTGGATCGCGCAAAACTGGTGGCTGACGTAGAGGCCCAATTGCAGTGATTGGAGCGCATTTGTTAATTTGAAAACTTGCCTTGACCTAGTTAAGCTCGATTTCGCTCAAGTCTCAATAACATACTTATCTTACCCTTGGACATGGAAATAATGCGACAATCCAAAACCATATTGTATATCGAAGATGATAAGCTCAGTGCCCGGCTAATGGAACGCCTGCTCGTCTCGAAAGGATATGAATTTAGACACGCCGGCAACGGATTAAGGGGTATCGAGCTGGCTAATCGCGAAATTCCGGATCTTATATTGGTCGATATCAATCTGCCCGATATTGACGGCTTAGCCCTGACAACCCGCCTACGAAGCCTTGGGCCCATTAAAGACAAACCGATCGTGGCCATTACCTCTCACTCACAGTTCGCCGGTCGCCAATTAGCCCTGGCATCTGGTTGTGACGGCTATATTACCAAACCGATCAATATCAAGCGATTACCCTTACAAATTGAACGCTTTCTTCAAGAACATCAGGAAAAGTTATCTGAAAGCGAAGCGCATGTTTTCCTCAAGGCACATGCGGCCGATGTGGTTCAGCAACTCGAGGAGCGGGTTAGACAGTTAGTCGATGCAAATAGACAACTTCAAACGGCCAACAAGCAGTTACGCGACCTTGATCGCCAGCGGGCCCAATTTTTTCGAGTGGTTTCACACGAATTACGCACCCCCTTTACGCCGATACGGGGCTATATAGACCTGTTGCGCGATGGGGCAATGGGCCCGTTAAATCCGCAGCAAAAGCAAGCCATTGACATCGTCGCCGAGAACTTAAAGAACGCACTGCGCCTCCTTGACGATCTGCTTGATCTGAGCAAATTAAAAGCGACCGGCATAACCTTATCATGTGAGCTTTTTTCGGCTCAAGAATTGCTGGGAGAAGTTGCGCGCAGCGGTAAGGCTTACGTGGAAAATAGGCGTGTTGCGTTTGAAACGGATATTGCCAAAGACTTACCGCTAATATATGGTGATAAAGACCGGATCAGGCAAGTCATCTTGAATCTGCTTAATAATGCGGCCAAATTTACGGATGAAGGCGCAATAACGCTGATGACCTGCCTCGATATGGGCAAATTGGTTGTCCGCGTAAAAGACACCGGGAGCGGCTTACTGCCTGAAGAAATCCCACAGGTGTTTAATGAATTTTGGCAAAGTGAAGATAGTCACGGCACCGGGATCGGTACGGGGTTAGGATTAGCCATCAGTAAATATTTAGTCGAAGCCCATAACGGAAAAATTTGGCTGGAAAGTGACAAAGGGGTTGGTACCACCGTTTCGTTTACGATACCGGTTGCCAATCATCAAAATGGAAAATAACTGCCCATACGCTCAAAAAATTTGCGGGCTCACACCCGCTTGACGATCAAAAGAGCGATTATTTATCAGGTCATGGGAGGAAGTGTAGGCACATGCTAATTTTGTACGTTGAAGATAACTATGAAAATAAACTATTTGTGCGCCGTGTGCTGGAATCGATGGGCCACGAGATGTTGGAGGCGGAAACGGGCCACGAGAGCCTGTCGGTCGTCAAAGCAAGAATGCCCGATCTAATTTTGATGGATATCAATATCCCGGGCATGGACGGCCTGGAAACAGCCGCCCGATTCAAATCCGATCCGGGCCTGTCGCACATACCTATCATCGCCTTAACCGCCAATGCGATGAAGGGAGACCGAGAACGTTGTCTGGCAGCGGGCTGCAACGGCTATATGCAGAAACCCATCGGCGTCTCCGACTTGCGCCGAGAAGTTCAGCACTATACGGCCAACCTTGAAACCGCCGACTGACTTTTTGCCGAAAACGTCGTAAGATTCTTAGGCGTTACCATTTTTGACATAAAAGCTGACGTCTCAGGTGACGATAATTCTCAACTATGGTATAATTGGTGCGACTGTACCTTAAGGTACGCCGAAAATATGCGGAGGTAACCTGTCATGGCAAAAAAGCGAGCGAGTTTAAGAGGTAAGGACGCTGAAAAGAATTCGCCGGAAGAAAAAGGCAAGGGTATAGATTTGCTGTTTGGTGGAACCCCGGAAGAGGAAGAAGTCGAACCTGACGGAGACGCCACTGAGCCCGACGAAGTCGTAGATGTAACGTTTGGCGCTGCTAAAACGGGTGCCGAATCTGCGAAAGAAGATTCGCCGGCAGAAGTTCGTGACGATTTGGGCGATTTAGCGGATGATACCTTTATAGCCCCACCTCCGCCGCCAATACCGCCCGTACCACCGGTCGATACCCTAGCCAGTGACGAGCCTGACGGCGAAGCCGTGTTTACCTCGTCTGACCGTATGGTTGACGAGTTGGGTTTGCCGGTGGCCATGGAGGCCCCGCCACCCGATTTAGAGTTTGCGACCTCTATCGAAGAGTCGCTGCCGGTAGCGATGGAAGCTCCCCCGGCTGACCTGGAATTTGCGGCGCCACCTACGGATCTTGGCCCGGCATTTTCGGCTGCGGAAGACTTTCCCGCGGATAACTTTGGAGAGGCGGATCACGACTCCTTTGGAACGGCCGCGGATGATTTCTCAGGGTTAGCCGCGGATGATCTCTCCGGTCTGGCTGATGAAAACTTGGGTGATGTAGCAGCACCGGAACTCACCCCCTCACCGTCGTTTGACATGCCAATGGCGACAACCCCGCTTCCCTCACCCCTGCCGGCGGCGACCGCCGCTGAAACGACGGTTCCCCCCGTTACGCCTGTGCCTCCGCCGGCGACAACCTACCCACCCCCGGCTGCAGCGGTTCCACCGCCACCGCCACTTGTTACCCCGACACCCAGCATGGCCCCACCTCGAGCCAGAATTGACTCCATCGGGGGCATTGTTTCCGAAAGGATCCAGGTAGCCGAAAGAGATATTCTGCCGGATGATACCAGATATAGTGGCGGCCCAATAAGTAACGTGCTGGCTGTCACCAGACGTGCCGATATCGAGCAAAATGAATTAGTTGCTCAGCGGGTTGCGCGCTATATTGGCCGAGAGCGTCGGGAAAAGCTCGACCGGGAAATTGAAAATTTATATGAAGAAGTGGCTAAAGAATTAAGCGTTAATAAAACCGATACTGAATTTGCTCTAAGAACGTTGAGCGAAGCGCAGGATATTATTTTCGAAGATGCGCGCCAATACGATGAGGCCCTGTACCGGGTGGCCATTGTCAAAACGATGATTGCTCGCAAACGAAATCTGCGGCGCTGGTCCTACACCTGGGGCTCAGCTGTTTTCTTCTACGCCGTGGTCTGGCTGGTGGCGTTTATCACCGGTTTTTTGTTAACCGATACGATACGCACGCTGCTTGATGCCGCCACCTCAACGAGTGATGCGGTTTTGGCTGTTCGAGCCGCCTGGTTTTCGGCCTTGGCCGGAGGCGTTGGCGGCGTCATTGGAATCTTGTATAGTCTCTACTGGCACGTTGCCATGAAACAGGATTTTGACCGGCAGTATGTGATGTACTACTTTGTACAACCGGTGATGGGGTTTGTGTTGGGCGCAGTGGTCTATTTTATCATCGGGGCCGGCTTCCTCCTGATCATTTTCGCCTCAGATCCGAGTTCAGATGCCGGCAGGGTTCTGTCGTCCGGGACGGTGATCGCCTTGCAGTTAATATTTGGCTGGATTGCCGGCTTCCGCCAACGTTTTGTATTCGAAATGATTGATAAAATTGTACAACGTCTCGCGCCCGAGAAGGAGGGCGATGAATCAAAAGAACCGGTCAGCGTTATTCCTGCCGACCAACTTGGCCACGTCCCGCCCTCAACCAGAAATAATTAACGATCCGCCTTGCGCCATTAAGAAAACCGAGGGCATATGCCCTCGGTTTTTCTATTCGGTATGATTTAAAGCATTTAGTCAATCCCTGCAAGTTGTGTTATATTACCAGCGCAGATACTTAAGGGCTGCCAAATATTTCAACATTCCAACATGCTGGAGGCGTATCTCGATAATGACCGAATATATCGAAACGAAAACCAAAGATGGCGTTGCCATTCGGATCGAAGTTGAAGCCGATGCCAAAGGTTCGGCCGGGTTTGCCCGCCAAGCCACCACAGGCGACGTTTCAACTGAAACAGCGCAAGATGCTTATGACCAGACTCTCAATACCATTCGTGCCTGCGCCAATGGAGTTATCGACACGTGGCAAAGTCTGGATGCCCAACCGAGTTCGGCCTCTATCGAATTCGCGATCAAGATTGATGCCAAAGCTGGGGCGATGATCGCCAAGTCTGCGGGAGCGGCTCAGTTCAAGGTTTCTTTAAGCTGGAAACAGATCGAGCCAGAATCAGAAGAGTAAGCTAATTCGCTTTAAAATTATGGTTGGGGGTCCAGAATTTTGATGTACGCGCTTTTAATTGCCGAAGACCCCGATGAAATAGCGATTTTTTCCGTTGTTTTGCAGCGGGCCGGATTGGCCGTAACAACGGCCAGAAATCTTGATCAGGCTATGGATAATTGGACAGAACGTCCGGCTGATGTCATCCTGATCGCCAATGCCGAGGCATCGCCTCAGGATCAAGTACTCCGGGTCCGGACAGAGACGCTAGTTCCTTTAATTCTGGTGCTTAATTCGGCTGATAACCGGGTGCAGAGTGAATTGCTCAGACTTGGCGCAGATTTAGTTATCGACTCTTCTTTCGATGCTAAATTGTTGATTGCTCAAGTTGGAGTTTTAGTGCGGCGGGCCAGCACTTTGCCCGCCTTCAGCTTGCCTTCTCTTAGCGCAACCGATTTTACTCTTGATCCAACAACGCGCACGATTGAGTTGGCCGGTAAGCCCCCGCAGCGGCTAACGCATCTGGAGTTTCGATTGCTATATACCTTGATGATCAATCGAAATCACGTTGTCTCAACCGAGACTATTGTCGAAAGAGTCTGGGGTTACACCGGACAGGGAGATCGTGATTTAGTTCGAGGGCTCATTAGCCGGTTGCGAGTCAAAGTGGAAACCGATCCGCGCAATCCACAGTACATTCAGACTATGCCTGGCGTGGGTTACTTGTTCAGCGACGAGGTCCATTAAGCCCCAAAATTAGCGACTGATTCTTGTGGCAATTAGTGGTGCTGCAATGTCTCTGTCCTTTGATTAAGTAAAATGTGCCATGGTCAGTCTTGTATCTCTACCCGGATAGAAGTCCCGTGCCCTGGCCGGCTTTCAATTTCGAATACCCCACCCAACTGTTCTACACGTTCGCGCATCGATTGTAATCCCCAATGGCCGGGATACTCGGCCTGAGGATCAAAACCTTGACCATTGTCTCTTATTTCTACGATGAGGCTGTGTCCACGCTGGGCCAGGCTTAAATCAACCTGACCGGCATTAGCGTGCTTCACCGTATTGTGTAGCGCTTCTTGAATCAGGCGATACAGTGTTTCCTTGGTGCTCAATGGCACCTCAGGTTCGCCGTCAAAATAAGTACGTACGTCAAGCCGATGCCGGGCTCGTAGGGCGTCGGCCTGCTTGCCCAGCGTAGCCACCAACCCTTCCATTTCGAGCGATTCGGGGCGAAGTTCAAAAATTAAGGCCCGCATTTCGGTTAAACCGGCCTCGGCTAATGACAGAACGTACTCCAGCGGCCCTGTTAATGCTTGCTTTAAATCTGCCAGGGTGAATTCGCGGTCAAGTATCGTTCGAGCCGTACGCGCGCCCAGACCAATACCATAAAGTGCTTGGGAGACCGAGTCGTGCAGCTCACGGGCAAGCTTCTGCCGTTCTTTTAAGGCGGCCAATTGCTGGGCTTGTTCGTACAGCCGGGCATTCTCAATGGCTACTGCCGCCTGGTTGGCGATAGCCAGCGCCAGTTGAGCGTGTTGGGCGGAATAGAAATTTGGCTCGGAATGCTCAATCCTTAACATGCCAATCAGTCGCTCCTTGACTATCAACGGAATTCCTAACCAGGCGTGAGCATAATGTAACAGCGCTCCTACCTGCGCTCCTTCGGCCTCTTGAAACCGACGAGCCAGCGGTGTGTCTCCCCAAATGTCGGGAATGATCACCGGCTCTCGCCGGCGTACAACCTCTTGATAGCCAATGGCACTCTCCAGGGTAACCCGCAAACCGATCATTTGTTCCCGTGGCAGCGGTCCATGGTAATCAAGAACGATTAAGTATTCATCCCGCAAAGCAAAACTCGCTGCACCGGTGTAGTCCACCACATGCTTGAGTTGATCTAGGATCAACGTCAGCAGCGAGTTTAACTCCAGCGTAGAGGCGACGCGGTTAGAAATTTCTAATAAAGAGGCTAACTCACGGGTACGCTCAATAACGCGCTGTTCAAGCAGCAAATAGGCCTCAACCCGCTCGGTAATATCCCGAATAGTGACCATCAAATGAGGTTTGCCCAAGTAGGTGATAGCCGTGCCCGATACCTCGGCATAAAACGGGGTGCCGTCTGCGCGCCGGTCGACATCCTGAAGGCGAAAATGCCCGTCTCTCTTTAGGACTTCAATATACTCGCGGTATTTTTGGTGATAATCTGAAGCTCCAAGAGTCGTTCCTATTAAGTTATTATACGTTAGGTTGTGCATCTGGCAGTAAGCCGGATTGGCGTCAACGACTGCAAATGTCTCCAGGTCTCTAATTACAACACCGTCACTGGTAGACTCAAAGATGTTGCGGTACTGTTGTTCTTGCTCCCGGAGTGCAGCCTCCACACGCTTGCGTTCGGCGATGTCCCGCTGCAAATCTCGATTTATTGTGGATATTTCCTGGGTGCGCTGCTGGACAGCCTGGGTCAGAAATGCCTGGCGATTGACCGATAGATAAACCAGGCCGGTTAACAGCCCAACGATGAGAAGTCCTGTACTCTGAAAGATGATTAACGGCTGCC
>JBFGLD010000114.1:0-9812 GCA_041576335.1 Anaerolineae bacterium
CCAGCCTGTCCCTTCTAGTAGAACCGGATAACGTTGTCTAGTAGCTGGGAAAACCGTTTGTGTGCAAACTGCCTCTTCCTACTCGTTTATTATACACACGCGTCACCTAAACCTTCATTTTCACCCCATGTGCGTTCAAGTTTAACACGGACCGAAATACCCCTAGCCGGGTCAACACGCCGGCAGCTATCGGTTTTTACGCAGTCCGCAGAAAAGATCGGTTTCTTTGAGGCCATCCTGTGTCGGCAGGGAGATACCAGGCGCGTATCGAGCCAGAATAAAAGTTTCTTGCCAAAATGCCGAAGCGGTTGTCCAATCAAAATCTTGCTGCAGATATGGGTTGGCGGGGTCGAGTTGGCTGGCGTGACACCGGACCCCTTGTATTTTGGTTAACATGTGGTCGCGCACATCGATGACTGTCGTAATCCGCTCCATGGGATAGCCAGAAAACGGAAAGGGAATACCATCCATTGGTACGGCGCTCCGCCCATAATCTTGTTCCATACGAACCACTTGTTCGTCGGGCATGGCCCGGTGATAGAATTTGGACACGATATGTGGTGGGCCTGCCTCCGGCCAGCGATCGGTGTCACCGGCCAGTTGGATTGCAGCAGTAGACCAGCGATGTACGGCCAGATGATCATAATGACCATAAATACCTTCAGGCCCGAAAGAAATAACCACCTGCGGTTTTACTTGGCGGAGTTTCCTAACAATCTTATAAACCGCCTCACTTTGCGGCGCAATTGTCGTCTGCCCATCAGTGTAGCCTAACAAATGTAATTCTTTGATACCATAAAGTTGGCAAGCACAGCGCAATTCCTTCTTACGCACCACACTCAAAGGCTGAGTGAGCGTTATGGCGGGGTTAGCTACCCGGCCAGCCTCGCCCAATGTGGCAATAACGAGGTGAACATCGACGCCCTCGCTGGCGTATTTGGTTAACGTGCCACCGGTTCCAAAAGCCTCGTCGTCGGGATGAGCAAAAATAGCCATAAGGGTTAACCTGTCTGTCATCATTTTCACCTTATACTTGCTTTCAATACGGTTATACCCTCATGAATATAGAACATATGTTCCGCAAGTATAACCCTGATCTAGAAATAAGTCAACTTTATTCTAACCGGACTTGCCCTAACACCAGGCTCGTGCCCAACGACTGCTTGGCTTGAGCGTCCCAAATTTCAAGGCGTTCAAGCGTGTTAGGGTCGTACAGGCCAAAGATGATGGAATAATCACCCGGCGGCGCATTGGGATCAACCGGCAGGCGAAACTGCCTCGAAGCGTGTTGACCGGGCCGCATATCGGTGGTGAGCAAGCGGCAGGCCGGGTCATCGTCGTGCTGCCCCCATAGGCTGCCATTGCCGTCGACCAGATGCATAAAGGCTCGATAGCGAACATCCATTGGGGCCAGACTCTCCCAATAAACCGTCACCGGCAAAATGTTGCCCCAATGACCGGTTGAGGCCGGCAAATCGTAGCCGGTCAGCCGCAATTTTTCTCCCCCAAAGATAAAGGTGGTTTTGCGAGCGCCCGTCTGCTCCCGGCCAAAGCGTTCCGGTGTAGCCAGGTGGTCAAATTTGTTTCGATATGCTTCCATATCGATAATTTCAGGTTCACTCCGGAGGCCATTTTTCTCGTATAGATGTAGTTTTGGTTCCTGATCCACCAAAATGACCCGGGTCAGTGTATAACCCCGCTCAATCAGCGCCGGCTCTTCCTCTGGCCAGCCTTGCCAGTCACGACGCAGCCAATAGTGCTGCGGATCGTCGTAGCAAGAGCGCGGCGTTTGAAAGGTATACCAAATGGGAACAGCAAACGACTCATTGATACTTCGAAAATCGCCGGCAAGTAGGCCGTGTTCGCGGAGATAGCCGACCGCCTTCCAGCCGCCAAGTCGCGGATTTGAAATGATTTTGCGGGGCCGAGGGATACTGCGATAAATACGGTTATAGATGGAGCCAGGATTATCGGCCGCCTCGGCCTTGATCCGCCAATAGGTTGTCACCGTGGCGTTGAAGGACAGATACTGGTAATACAAAACTAACCCGGCAGTAGTTATCAGCACCACAATTAGCAAAAGCTTTAGCCCGACGTTCGCTCGCTTCATCGACCCAAAAGTCCTACCTTCACCGGGCGGGCTCAGAAACAGCCACAGATCGGCCAGGCCAAAAGCGGCCAGTAGAGCCCAGCCGGTATAGGCTATCTGGATATGATTGGAAGCATCCTGGGCCAAAAAAAGCAGGGCGCCAAACGGCACGCTGAACCACAGGAACGCAATTTTGATTTCAAATGTGGTCCGCGGGAGTATAACCAGAATTAGGGTCAGCAGCGCGTAAGGTAAAAAGGCCAGGTTGAGGTTATCAACAACCCAAGCTGCCGGGAATACGACCGTGCTGATAATAAGCCCCCCTTGGCCAATCAACAGGGTCCAGCCGCGCCAACCCAACCGGGCAAAATTTCGCCCCACCAGCCAAAGAAGCAACAATATTAGGACGGGCGCGTGAAAGCGGCTATTGTACAGTTCATCTTCGCCCAGCATATTATCGACGCGATTGTAAAGCAGCGACTCGCCGACTCGCTCACCAGCAAAATATTCAAAAACCCGCGCAATATTCGGATCATTTAGATAGGGCACGTAAAATAAAGCCGTTATACCGATAAAAAGTACCCCGGCTCCGGCCAACCAGGGCCACAGCCGTCGGCCAGGGGTGTCTTGTTTCAAGGTTTTAACCAACAGCAGGAAGGCGAAGGCGGGCAAGTAAAGCAGCATATTGGGGTGAGCAATCAGGCCAATAGCCAACGTTAGGGCCACATAAAATAAAAAATGGTTGATATCCTCTTTATAATAGCGATAGGCGAACCACATCGCCAGGGCTCCCCAAAATACGATCAGGCTACGATTTTCAACGTGACGGGCCAGGGCTACAAAAAAGCCATTCATACCGACGAAACCTGCCGCCAGCAAGCCAACAGATTCACGACCGGCGCTCAGCCGCCGTCCCAGAACATACATAGTTGGGATAAGGAGTAAAGCAGTAATAGCAAATGGCGCCCGGGCAATACCTTCGTTTACCCAGCCGTTGAGATACCAGAGTGCTGCCGGCAGCAGCCAGTGAATAGGGCCTTTGCTATCGAGAAAGGGAGCGTACTCCTCACCCTTGTAGGCCCGCACAATAAGCCGCATGTTTTCCAGTTCGTCTTCATGAAATTCGGCATAACCAAGCCGCGTCAGCCGGGTAAAAGCTGCTACAGCCAAGATGAGCAGCAGGATAATCAAGATCGGACGCGAAGGCCATTCAAGGGTGGGTTTTGCGGTTGACAATGAGTCCTTGGTGAACGGAAGTGACTGGTAGATTATTCCGAACAACGAAAGAAGGTTGAGCCCAATTAGCACCGGCGTTTGAGTAAATGGGCCAGGTAACAGTACGGTTAGAAACAATACTCCCGCTAAGAGCAGAGACGATAGTCCAATAATCAGGACGCTGCGCTCGACGGCCTGGGCTGTGTGCATCCAGCCAACGGCTGGCAGCCAGGCCCAGCCGGGCAGCACAAAAGTCAGGCCCAAAGCGCTGACCAGGCGCAGCCCATCCCACGACTCCGATGTACAAAATAAAACAATGGCATTGCCGAGCAACAATGCCACAAATAAACCGATCTGGGTTTTAGAAATCTGCATAGCTGCTTGCTATACTGAACTCCGGTAGACCTCGTCCATGGCCTCGGTTAAATCTTCTAACTGATGAACCTGTTCCGAAATTTCCTCTTGAAGGCGGTTGATTCTACTACCTTCCTCATCTCTGCTACCGACCAAGAGGAGTTGAGAGTAGATCGTGCCTAACGAGGAAATCGTACTTTCAAGTTGGTAAGCCGCCTTATCCATATTGTCTTGTAGGTGTTGCAGGGTTTGCAATTGCCGTTTCTTATCGGCGATCGTTTTTTCCAGTTGCCGGCGCACTTCTGGACTGTCCTCAAATTGCAGTCTTTTTTCGTAATCCTTGATGGCTTTAGGCACGTTATTCAAATCCTGAGCAATGACCTGGTTTAGACGAAATTTATCAACGCGATCCGCCAAATTATAGACTGCTTGCAGCCAATGAGTCACTTCCTGAGCTGTTTTGTCCAAACGGTCGCGCAGCACACCTTGCGGAACTTGGTTAATGGTTTCATCGATGAGCGACCAATATTCAAGGGCTTTGTCTACCTTTGTCCGAACGCTCTTATTGTTGATGATGTCAGGATTAAAGTTGACCTGCGGTTTTAGCAATTCTGAAACAGCACTGGCATGTGCCCTTTCATCCTTTAAGCTTTTGTAAAGGAAAGCTGATTCGATAACACCGCCGCCAAGACCGACCGCAACCAGCGCCACGACTACGCTCAGCCAAAGTGACCAGCCAAAAACGAGCGGAAGAATAAAGGCTCCTAAAAGGCCAAACAGAATAATAAAAAAAGCAATCAAGAAAGCATTAAATAGTTTATAGAACGATTGGTCAAAAACGCTTTTTCTGATAGTTGGATTTTTGAGCAGATCGATGTGCTGCTGCTTATAATTCTCAACCAAATTCTTAAGGATAGCTTCTTGCGCTCGCTTTTCAAGGTCGCTTCGTATCGACATGGCAATCAGGGTGTGGCTGATGAATATATCACGTGTCCACCACCGGCTTTCGTATCCTTATTCGATATACTTCGACTTATCCACGGCAGGACTTAATATTCGCTGCTGGTCGCTTCTTCTGCCTCTGCTTCATCCTCCAAGCCCAAGCGACGGCGACGTTCGGTCAACTGATCGGTCAAACGATCTTTCTGCAGCACATCGTCCATTTGACTGCTCAGGCGGTCAGCCCGCATTTCAACCTCGGCATCGGCCCGGTCAAGCCGAGCCCGAATTTTATCGGCAACACGAGCAATATCGGAGTCACCAACGCCTTCCAGGGCATCAAGAGATTTCATACTCTTGGCTGCCAACTCTTTAGTTTTTGCCAATTCAAGCAAGCCCAGCACGTGCTCCCGTTCTTGCTTTATGGTTCTTAAGCGCGCTTCCAACTTCAGGCGAGCGCCGGCCAACTTGTCTGCTTCGCGCTTTTGATTCAAATACTGCTGGCGATATTCCTCAGCCAAGTCAGCTTTTGAGTTGTACTGACTTTGGGCAGCCATAGCTAAATCTTCTTTGCCGAGTTTTAACAAGCGATCGATGTCAGCATCTAAGGCTTCGGCTTCAGCCTGCAGCGTTTCATATTTACGTTTGAGCGTTTTGACTTGCCCTTTCACGGTGACCAATGCATCTTCCAAATCATCCAGGTTGCTTTCAGCTTGGCGAATATACTCATCTAACACTGCCACCGAATTGGCATCCAGAGCCTTATCGACCAAAGCATGTAAGTTAGCGGAAATGAGGGTTTGAACTTTCTGGAATATTGATTGTCCCATGAGAATGGGCCTCCTTAGCACGTTAGTAGTTTGTTGATTTTAGCATAGACCCGGCAGTTACGCCAGCAGAAATAGGGAGACGTTAAGTTTATAGCTGTTCGGAATAGTTACGCCTATCATTATACACATTACCAGTTCAAAATTCCAAACCGGCGATAGTTGAGTCGTAATTGTCGTGTACGAACAGACGTGCTACAATGGAATTGTTAATATGAGAATTGAACTGAACGACATCGGTCGGCTAAATTAACAGGCAGGATCTCGAAAGCCCTTGCTGATTAATTTGCAAAGGTGTTACAATGACTGATATTCAGCGGGTACGGTTTATTTTGCCACTCCCTCCCGGCATCAACAATCAATATACCCAAGTCGGTAAGCGACGAGTTTTATCCAAAGAGCATGCTGCCTTTAAGCGAAATGTAGCGCGCCGGATTCATCGTCTTCGGGTTGATGAAGTTATCAGCGAGGCGTTTGTCGATGCGCTCAAACGTGGTTGGATTGGGCTCTTCTTGGACTTCTACTTTGAAACTCCCCGCCGTCGGGATTTAGACGGCGGTTTAAAGATTACCCAGGACGCAATCTTAAACGCCCTGGGTATCAACGACAACCGAGTGGTTGATATTCATCTGGTCAAACGTATTGCGCCGACCAAGCCGCGCGTCGAGGTAGAGTTAGAAGCTATTCCCACCTGGCAATTTGACGACGAGTACGTTTATTTGGAGGAAGCTGATCAACAGGGCGAATAGCTAATTCGATGTGGTTAGTTCGATAATCACCCGGCCATTATCGGTCGAACACGGAGGAGCACGGATCTCGCATAGGTACTATTGTGGCTCGGTGGATCGTCGTCCTACGGACAGGCTCCGTCACGCCGTATTCCTGCGGTGTCTACGCCGCTAGTTTTGGCCGGCAGTCGGTGCTCCTTCCACAAAGTCAACTTCGCGGATAGTCAGGGTATCGAAGTGAACATGAGAGAGCGACTCGTCGAAGTTTTCAACGAAGAAACCCACCTCACCAGCGGCATAATCCCCACTCGTAACTTCGACCACCGGCCGACCATTGATGTGGAAAACAAACCGATCGGCTTCAGCATCAACCCGCAGCCTGTTGGCCGTGCTGCTGTCTTGGCCGGCGATCGTGTCATCAACTCCCTCCGCCAATATTTCCGGTTTGCCGGCAGAGCTTTTTAACACCGACCAATTCTTGGTTCGAGAAGAAACCGTGAAGGCATAATAGTCAGCCCCGGTACGGCGTATCACCAAGCCGTAGCGAAAATCACCATTTTCAGTATTGGATTTGGCAATAAACATATCGCTCTCAACCGTCACGTTATCCAAGATCGGTCCGTGAGAAACTACCGAAGACTCTCCGGGTGAACCAACCTCGACGTGGTAGAAATCCGGAGGATGATATCCAATCAGATTGCTGCCCTCATCGAGGGCCGGCCAACCGCTTTGAGGGTCGGTAAAGTCGTCATAAGACAAAACACCGCTGGGCAAGACAGATGTGTCATCAAGATCAACATCACGGATCCTTAGCGTATCGTAATGGACATGGGCCAGGGTTTGGTCAAAATTTTCGATAAAAAAGCCTATCTCCCCGCCAGAGTAATCGGCATCTTTCACCACCGTGACCGGCTGACCATTGATGTGAAAAATGAATTGGCTGCCATCGGCATCAACCCTCAGAACATCAGCAGTATCTCTGTTTTGCCCCTGGATAGAGTCTGCAGTCCCTTCTCTTAATACCTGCAAACCCGTCGCCGAGTTCTTGAGAACGTACCAGGTATCGGAACGATTAGAAACGGCAAAGGCATAATAATCATTTCCGCTGCGGCGAAGAACGAGCCCGTAACGAAAATTACCGTTTTCGGAATTGGTCTTAGCCACAAAAATGTTGCTCTCGACGGTCACATTTTCAAAGGCCGGTCCTCTGGAGACAACTTGGCTCTTATTCGAAGCCCCAACCTCGACGTGGTAAAAATCTGGGGGATGGTAACCAAACAGATTAGTTCCTTCGGTTAAAGCCGGCCAGCCACTCTCGGGATCGGTGAAATCGTCTGAAAATAACACATTTGCATTTTCAATGACGTTCACATTATCGGCGGCGCACCGAAATCCGGCAGTCGCCGACATCGTCGGTACAGTCGGGTCACCCTGAAGCCGGTAAGCCATATCTTGAAGAAAGCCATGGGCACCGCCTCGTAGCACCTGATTTCCCGACTCAACTGGGGCGTAAGGGTCTCCCACCCATTCCCACACATTGCCGGCCATATCAAAAGCGCCAAAGGGGCTGCGATTTGCTCGAACAGTGCCTACGTTATAAGTTCCTGCTCGGGGCAGTTCAACGGCCCGCTCATCATCTCCCCAAGGATACAACCAGCCCTGCTTGCCACGAGCAGCGATCTCCCATTCAGCCTCGGCCGGTAACCGTTTCTTGGCCCATTCACAATAAGCAGCGGCCATATCCCAGGTGACACCCTGAACTGGATGATCCTCCTGGCCGACCGGCACCGTTCCGCCTGCCCAACTGCCGGGAACGGGCTGGTTATCCGTTGCGGCTAGAAATTGGGCATACTGGGCATTCTTTACTTCATGTCGATCGAGCCAGAACTCGTTGAGTTCTACACTCTGGCGCGGAGCATGTTCACTGTCAGGCTTTTCCACGCCAACATTGTAGGTTCCAGCCGCGACCCGTACCATGCCAATAGAGTCGGGTAGGAGGCTCTCTTCTGCCGCAGCTACGGCTTGCGGCTGTGTTTCCGCCAAGGTTTGTGCCTCAGGCGAGAAAAACCATTGGCCGGCCTGCAACACGCCGACAATTGAAATGAGGCCACACACCAGCACGGCTGCGCCAAGACCAACAACCCATTTGAGTACATTGGTCTGTTGTGCTGCTCGCACCGGTTGCTTGTTTGGAACTACGGGCGGGGGTGTAATCGAGGTTAAATCCTCTGGTGGGAGATAATCCTCCATCTTGAATGAAGGAACGGTTACAGGATCTTTGGACGGAGTAGAAGCCAAGCCCGTGGCTCGCAGCGCGTGGCTCAACTCGGCCGCGCTCTGATAACGGTTCGTCGGAAATTTGGCCAGGGCTTTCTCTATAATCTTAACTAATTCATCAGGCACATCGTTATGAAACTTGCGCACGTTGGGCAGAGGCTCATTAACGTGCTTCATCATAATACTGACCGCGGACTCGCCCTCAAACGGAGGGCTCCCGGCCGTCATCTCATACAACATAACCCCAAGTGAGTAGATGTCAGCTCGCCCATCGGCTCGCGCGCTTTGGGCCTGTTCAGGTGCCATATATTTTGCAGTACCTATAATTGCCCCGGTTGCCGTATAGTGGACTTCACCCAGCATTTTGGCCACGCCAAAGTCCATCAAGATTGGCTCTTCCTTCAAATTGAGCATAACATTGGCCGGTTTCAAATCACGGTGAATCATGCTGCGCTCATGGGCATAGGCGACGGCATCACTCATCGTCGTCATGATCCGAATCGTCTGCTGTAGGGGGAACCGCTGTTGGACCGCATTAAGGCTTTTCAGTTTGGCCTGCAGCGTCTGGCCCGGCACGTACTCCAGGACCATGTAGTAGGTGTCACCGTCATGATCAAAATCATAAACTTGGATAATATTTGGATGGCGCAATCGGGCCACGGCAGCCGCTTCCTGTTCAAAACGGTGCACAAATTCCGGATCAACTGACAGGTGAGGGTGAATCAGTTTAACGGCAACCGTACGCTTCAAATTCGGATCGGTAGCCTGGTAGACCGTAGACATTCCGCCGCGGCCAAGTACAGCTTCAATTTTGTACCGGTCGGCAATGGTCCGCCCGACCCAATCTGAGTGAGGGTTTCGTTGCAATTGAGCCATAAAAAATCTCCCGAAAATATGCTTATCCCGCACAGCTTTGGCTACGCAATGAATTTGTAATAGGTTAGCGTGCGGATAGATTTTTGCTGGTGTAGATAGACGTGCCAGTTTAACATGAAATGGGGAATGCGTTCCGAGTCAATTTACAGGACTGTTGAAGGGCAGTATAACATGTTAACCGAACAAATTCAATAGGTTATTTGGTATGGGCTGAGATTTGATTCAAGCCGAAAGCGGTCCCGTCAGGTAATTGATTTTAGCTCAAGTTGCCACTGCTTAAGGCTAGAAGATGACAGTCACGATCTCAGGTTAGACCAAGAGCCAATCTGACATTCGTGGCGAGTTTTTACCGTCTTTCATAACTACCACCTTTTTGGTGGCAGCTTGGATTGCTTTCATTATTATTAATCTTTTCTTAATCTAAAGCTCATATTTCCTTAATGTTACCACTTTAAGATGAGGGCGACACTAAAGTATGTTATATAGTGTTAACCCTCTCTCCTGAAA
>JBFGLD010000115.1:0-9802 GCA_041576335.1 Anaerolineae bacterium
GTCGTTATCTTAGCCGATTCTGCCGAGCGGGTTGAAGAGATCGACCTTGAGCGGGCCGAAGCAGCCCGTCAGCGTGCGGAGGAACTTCTAGCCATGGCCAAAGATCGAGAAGATATAGATTTCTCTCGGGCTCAAGCCGCCCTGCGCCGCTCCATCATCCGGATCCGAGTCGCCCAACGTCGTCGCCGGCAACAAGTCCACACCAGTCGACCTTCGGACAGGGCTAGCTAAACGGAAAACTGCCTGTCACCACCTTAAGTGAAAAGTCTTGCTGCCGTCCATGCTGGGCCAGGAGTTGCCATTGATAGCTCCTGGCCTTTTTGCCAAGTTTAGCCTTTCTTGACCAATCTTTGCTTTAGGTTACAATTTGAGTAATATGATTCATATAGCAGTACTGCCTAGCCTAAATGACGGTTAGAAAAACCTATGTTTGAGAAAAAAATCGGTATTGATCTAGGTACATACAGTATTTTGATTTACGTCAAGGGGCGAGGGATTGTTCTGCAAGAACCGTCAATCGTGGCCATTTCCCAAAACGAGGATCGCATTGTGGCCATAGGTGAGGAAGCTCAGGCAATGCTTGGCCGGGTTCCCGAGGCGATTGAAATAACCCGGCCTCTACGTAACGGCGTTATCGCAGACTACTACGTTACGGAGAGAATGCTCGATTTTTATATCGAGCGCATAGTCGGACGTTTCCGCCTCTTTCCGCCGGAGGTTATGATCAGCACGCCGGTCGGAATTACCAGTGTGGAGCGTCGAGCGGTAGAGGACGCGGCGCGCAAGGCTGCGCGCCGGCAGGCTTTTACCATTCCTGAACCGCTGGCCGCAGCGATTGGGGCAGGGCTGCCAATTGACACGCCAACCGGGAATATGATTGTTGACATTGGCGGCGGAACCAGTGAAGCCGCTGTCATTTCGATGAATGGCATTGTGACGAGTGACTCGATTCGCGTGGCGGGTATGAAGTTAGATGACGCCATAATCAACTATGTGCGGCGCAAACATAATTTGGCAATTGGCGAGCAAACTGCGGAAGAAATCAAACTAAAGATCGGGAGCGCCCGGCCCCTCGAAGAGCCTATGGTTATGGAAGTAAAGGGGCGGGACCAAGTTGCCGGTCTGCCGCGAGTTATCCAGATTACCTCTGACGAAGTGACCGAAGCAATCAGCGAACCACTTGCGGCGATTAGCGGTGTCGTAAAAAGCGTTCTGGAGAAAACTCCCCCAGAGTTGGCCTCTGATATTATTGACCGGGGTGTAATTATGACGGGGGGAACGGCCCTACTGCGGAACCTGGATCGAATGTTGACCGAACAGATTGACGTCCCGTGCTACGTAGCCGATAATGCCATTGCCTCTGTGGCACTGGGCGCCGGGAAAGCGCTGGAAATACGCGAGGCGTTGGAAAGAGCTGCATCGCCTTCTTATTATTAAGGCCCCCTTAATGCCGAACTCTTTGGTTCGAAGATTGCCACGAAATCTGGTTTGTCCTGGCTCCAACAGGTCAAAAGCCGGGTTCTACCATCCATACTTTTTGGCAAGCTAGGTTAAATAATACGTCATACGTTGTAGATGTAATACGGGATCAATGTATTGAACGTGGATGTCATCCGGAACGCTCAGCGTAATCGGGGCGTAGTTAAGAATAGCTCGAATGCCGGCCTCAAGTAACTTGTCGGCTACGTCTTGAGCCGCGTGGGCCGGGACGGCAATAATTGCAATGCTTATCTTCTGGACGGAAATAACCTCATTTAACATCTTCATATTTTGTACAACTTTGCCCGCAAATTCATGCCCCACCTTAGTGGGATCATTATCAAATATGGCCTCTATATGATACCCCTTGCTGGCAAATCCCCCGTAATTTGCAATCGCTTGCCCCAAATCACCAAAACCAACCAGCGCCACAGACCAATCTCGATCGACGTGCAAGATTCTTGAGATTTGTTCACGAAGGTATTTTATTTCGTAACCGGTACCCTGCTTTCCAAATTCGCCAAAAAAGGAGAGGTCTTTACGGATTTGGGCAGAACCAATACCTAATTTTTTCCCCAGTTCCTGCGACGACGTAAACTCGTGACCCTGCCCGTGTAGTAATGTCAGCGCCCGCAAATAAATAGGCAACCGCCCAATCACAATATCTGGAACCTCTGTAGCTGCCATCTTTGGCTTTTCCTCCCCAGATATAATTAAGATAAGGCATATTTCCACTTTCAAACTCGGCGTAAGAACCCTGCGTTAACCGAAATCTGCTTGCTATCTCGCTGGGAGAGAAAGTGAAAATATACACTAACTATCTTACCATGAATCAGACAATTCAGCAATATAGCCCGATCGAATACCCAGGGCTGTTACGAGGCCGTTTGGCTATCATTTTGCCCTATCCCGGCGATCAGACCGGCCGGGCAAATGGCGGACGCCCCTAATTATTTTATCGTTTGAGCACCCCGTATTTTAGAATGACGTAGACTGCCCGCAGCCCATCTCTCCAGTTGATTTTTTTCCCGTCCTCATAAGTTCGCCCATAGTAAGAGATTCCGACTTCGTAGATAACACACTTAAGCCGGGCTATTTTTGCTGTAAATTCTGGTTCAAAACCAAAGCGATCCTCATCCAACTCAATTTGGTCGAGAATGCTGCGTTTGAAAACTTTGTAGCATACCTCCATATCCGTCAAGTTTAAGTTAGTAAACATGTTAGATAAAAAAGTAAGAAACCGGTTCCCGAGCGCATGCCAAAAATATAATACACGATGCGACTCTCCACCAATAAACCGGGAGCCATAGACAACGTCTGCTTTGTTATCGAGAATCGGTTTGAGCAACTTGCCGTACTCACTTGGATCATATTCGAGGTCGGCATCTTGAATAATAATGATATCTCCGCTGGCGTGGGCGAAACCGGTTCGCAAGGCGGCCCCTTTCCCCCTGTTTCTGTCATGAAAGATAATCCTAATGTCGTCAAAATTCGTTAGCGTTTGCAAGTAGCTCCTGGTGCTGTCAGTAGAACAGTCGTCAACGATGATCAATTCCCGCTCAAGAGCCAATTCGACTTGCAAAACTTCTTGGACTATCTTTTCGATAGTGATCGCTTCGTTGTAGCACGGCATCACGACCGAGATTTTCATGATTTGCCTCGTAGACGAAATTGACACTGACGCTGCAAAAAGCAAGGGCGAACCCATATGGCCGCCCCGCTAGGCTGGTATTGCCCAACTCTTTCTCTAAAGTGTCAGTTAGGATCGGAAGCATTATAATCCAAGCGCGAGGTGTGGCAAATAGCGATGCGAACCGCGAACTTATGGGCGATTTAGGAGGTTTTGGCACGATCATAGTATAATGTTCGGGGATTATATGAGGTGGAATGGTCGGTTGTGACCTGGGATGAGTGCATTTGGGATCCGGCCCCTTGGGCGGCGACCTGAATACCCTTATAAGACGACGACAACGATGACGATGATAGTGCTGACGATGACGAATAGGAGGTTCGTGAAGGCTTAGCGAATAGGGTTGCTATTAATGGCAGAGACAGTACAACACTCATCGTTTACCCAATGGCGTCTAATCCGCGAGAGCGAATCGAACGGCGGCGAACTATTCCCGATCACGAGCGAGACGCTGACGATTGGCCGGGAGTTGGATAATGACCTGCCTCTGGACGATATACACGCGTCCAAGTATCACGCTCGCGTGACCCAACGCGGAGACCAGCTGATCATTGAGGATTTGGACAGCATCAACGGCACTAGCGTGAATGCCGGACTTCTCACCGGTCCTTATGTTTTACGCCACAACGATACGATCACAATTGGCTCGTTTATCTTTAGAGTTGAGCGCACGCCAGGCCACATTCCCCAATCCCGTATCGACACCAGCGCCTATCCCGTTGTCCAAGCTGAACCCCCTCCAAAACGTGATCTCAGGCTGGGCGTTCTGCTCGCTGCTCTCACTGGGGGGCTGGTTTTGATCGCTCTACTCGGCGTATTACTGTGGATTTTCCTGGTCTCGCCTGAAACCGCAACCGTCGCCGAGGTGCCAAGCCCGGCTAAAACTGTTGTGCTCGATGGACCGCACCTGGTTATCAATCAAGCTCCGCCGGGCGAGGGTCTGGTCTTCGTCAGTGAGGCAGTCTTGATCCAAGTCATTGCCTCCGATGCGGCGGGCGTGGCCCGGATTGAACTGTGGGCCAATGGCCGCAAAGTGGACGAATTGCGAAATCGGCTGGACCGTAATGTTCCGTCGATGACCGCAGCCTTCCGCTGGTCATCGAACCGGCCGGGTACTTATGCCCTGGAGGTGCGGGCCTACAACGTGGCCGGTGTTGAAAGTGCCGCGCCGGTAGCAAGGCTGCAGGTAATTGCCGAACCGGAGACTTCCACGCCCCAACCGTCGCCCACCGCGAGCCGGACGAGCACGCCGCTGCCAGCCTCGCCTAGCCCGTCCGCGACCGCTGCGCTAACCGATACCCCCGTGCCCACCCCGACGGCAACTTCAACACCCAGCATTGTCGAAGCCGGAATCAATGTACCTGGGCTCAACGTTCGTTCTGGCCCCGGCCGGCAGTATAATCCGGTCGATCAACTGTCGCAGGGGGAGCGGGCAGAAGTTTTGGGGCAAGCTAATATTGGAGATGGGCAGTGGTGGAAAATTCGCTATTCATCGGGCACGGATCTCTTTGAGGGTTGGATTTCGGCAAATCCACAATTTTCGACACTGCTCAGTACGGCCGCTGTGCCCGTGGTTGACGTACCGGCCCTGCCGACGGCAACCGTAACCGCAACCCCAACAAATCTGCCGCTCTCAACGCCGACCGCCTTACCTGTAGATGTGCTGCGCGCTCCGGACGGTAAAACGCTGTTGATAATCAGCAATCGCAGCCAGACCAATCAACCGGCCCGGTTGACACTGTCCGGGGGCAAGTCCGTTGGGGGCGGACTTGAAATTGACCCACCTGCCGGTGGTGAAGTGCAGGTTGTACTTGACCCCGATCACTACCGGGCTTTGTGGAGTTCACCGGCCCGACCCGGCGGGTTTGTACGGGGAGCCGATTTTACTGCCGTCGCCGGCAAGGTGATGGTCATGTGGATTGTCCCGGAAGAGGGGCTAACAGCAACCGAGGTATATGACCAATTGGTGTCTGGCGGGGCGCTTGAGCCAAGCTCGCCGCCGACTGCGACCCCGGTGCCAATTATCAGCGGCTACGTTGCCCCGTCCGACAAAGCCTTACTTGTCGCTGCCAATCGCAGCGTTGCCAACGCCAATGCACTGCTGACCATAGCCGGCGGTAACTTTGGCGGCGGCCGGGAAATTGTACTCGATGCCAATACGGAAACTCCCCTGGAACTTAGGCCCGGCAGTTTTCGCACCTTGTGGAGCCTGCCCATCCGGCGCGGTTTTGTGGTCGGCCACGAGTTTAGCGCGGTGGCCGGTGAAGTAATTTTGATGTGGACCATACCGGAGGATGGGACCGTATTTAAACAGACCCCTGGTCAAAGCCCGGTTCTGGTCAACAATTAGGCCTAACCGGAAGCAAAAGTCAAACGTCTGCCCAAAATTTTGGTCGAAAATTCGAGGGCCGCTGGCAGTCTCTTCTCAGAAATATGTTAACGCTCTTCACCAGAAAAACGATTTGACGATCCGTTTAGGATCGTCTATACTAGTTTTCCTCCCCCTTATCTCCCACGCATTTCAATAGGAGGCGTAGCTGTGACGGTCTCACGCGAAAACTCGAAAATGGTGTACGAAGGTATCAAAGCTGCCGGGATTCGCTTCGTCTCGGCGCTGCCCGAAACATGGCTGGTATACCTGCTGCAATTAGCCGAAGATGATCCGGAGATGTGCCTGGTCGAAGTGGCTAAGGAGGAGGAAGCGATCGGAATTGCGGCTGGGGCTTATTTTTCAGGTAAACCCAACGCCTTGCTCTTACAAAATCACGGTTTCTTTGGCAGCATCAACGGCATTGTGTCGCTTGCTTTGCTTTACCGCGTGCCCTTGTTGATGCTCATAGCCCATCGTGGGCATATTGGCGAGCCCTACCCCTGGCACACCCAAGGAGGCATTTTGACCGAGCCAATACTGCGGGCGCTCGGCTTACCCTTCGACTATGTTCGAGATCCCAATCAGGTGGCCAAGCAGATCCGTGAGGCTCAGACTTTGGCCCTCAGTTCGCTCTCGCCGGTGGCATTGCTGCTCACTCGAGATTTGATGGAGGACTAAGTGCGATGAAACGTGCTGATTGCATCGAAGCTTTATACCCGGAATTAGAGGACCGGCTCGTCGTCACCATTATGGGTGCATGTGCTCAGGAACTTTATGATCTGGGCCACCGCGAGAATTTTTTTTATTTACAGCACGCGATGGGTTTAGCCTCATCAATCGGGCTCGGCTTAGCTTTGAACCTGCCCGATGAAAAAGTGGTGGTCTTCGATGGAGACGGTTCGGTTCTCATGAACTTGGGTGGGCTGGCCACATTAGGGCGTTATCGCCCGCCGAATCTGACTCACATTATTTTTGATAATGGCAGCTTGCTCTCGACAGGTGGCTTTACATCCCATACTACCAGCGGCATCGTCGATTTAGCTGCGGTTGCCAAAGGGGCCGGCTGCCCCAACGTCACGCTGGTCAACAACCTCTATCAATTTATGGAAGCCGCCGCCGATGCCTTTGAGAACAAAGTGATGGCCACGATCGTGGCCAAAGTGGAAGCCATTGGCCCTGACCATTACGGTATGGACTTTAAGTTACCGGAAAATGCATTCCGCTTCGAGCGATACATCAAGAAGAAACGAGCCTGATAGTGTGGCTAACGCTTCAGGCTTACCAATCCCCTGCTTATTCAACAATATGACATAATAATGTTATATTGTGGAAGTGATTACCAAAACAACCTTATTAGGTGACAAAGGAGTCGTTATGTCTGCCCCAGTTACTGTTTTATCTTTGTTGGTCGAGGAGTTGAACAAGGGCCGGATCAAGGTGGTTGACCTGACGCAGCCCCTCGGCCCTGATACGCCTGTGATTAGTTTACCACCTCAATTCAGCCAGTCACCCCCGTTTAGTATGGAAACGATTTCCCGGTACAACGACCAAGGCCCAGCCTGGTATTGGAATACCATCCATTTAGGTGAGCATACGGGCACTCACTTTGACGCTCCCGCGCATTGGATAACGGGTAAGGATTTAGCCAACAACACCCTCGATGCCATTCCGGCGCGCCGATTGATTGGACCGGCTTGTGTTATTGACGTTAGCCGGGAAGCGGCCCAATTCGAAGATTTTATACTTACCCGTGAGCATGTGTTAGCCTGGGAAGGTGAGCACGGCAAAATCCCGGCCGGAGCCTGGGTTTTGTTGCGCACCGATTGGTCCAAGCGGACGGATGCGGCCTCATTTCTTAATGTGAAAAAAGACGGTCCTCACTCACCAGGTTTTCAGCAGGATTGTTCTCACTTTTTGGCCTATGAACGGGATGTGCTGGGTGTAGGGGTTGAGTGCGTCGGGACCGATGCCGGTCAGGCCGGCACTTGGGACCCCCCGTTTCCCAACCATGCCGTTATGCACGGTGCGGGCAAATTTGGCTTGGCAAGCTTGACCAACTTAGACCAGCTTCCCCCCGTCGGAGCGGTCCTCATTGCCGCCCCGTTAAAAATCGTCGAGGGTTCCGGTAGTCCACTGCGCGTGCTGGCACTGGCCCCGGCCTAATTTCACTACCCCATATTTGAGGCGCTATCCTGACAAGCTACGTGGGTGAATTAGCGGCGATTGCCACGGCTTTTTGCTGGGCATTTACCTCTATTTTCTTTAGTTATAGCGGCCGTCACGTTGGGTCAGTCGTGGTAAACCTGAGCCGCCTCCTATTTGCGGTCCTATTGTTAACGGCGACCCACTTTTGGCTTTATGGCAGCTTGCTGCCTTGGCAGGCCGAACCGTTTCGCTGGGGCTGGCTTAGCCTCTCGAGCCTGCTGGGATTGGTGCTCGGCGACGGCGCGCTGTTTCAGGCCTTTGTGTTGCTCGGGCCGCGGCTCTCTACCCTTATCATGGCGCTTGTGCCCATCTTCACCACCTTTATGGGTTGGCTGATTTTTGGCGAAACAGTTAGCCTGCTGGAACTTGCCGGTATTTCGTTAACAGTGGGGGGTGTCGCCTGGGTCGTGTCGGAGAAGCGGCCGGGCCGAGCCGCTGTTGAAAACAAACAGTATGGCCTGGGAATTCTATTTGGCTTGGGAGGCGCGTTGGGGCAGGCCACGGGCCTGATCGCGGCCAAGTTTGGTCTCGTGGGCGACTTTCCCGCGGCCTCAGCCACCGTAATTCGCATGCTGGTCGCGATGTTGGTTTTATGGAGTGTGGCCAGCCTGCGAGGCAGAGTCGTCTCGACTGTAAAACAATGGCAGCATCGCCAGGTTTTTTTGGCTATTGTGGCCGGAACGATAGTCGGGCCTTTTTTAGGGGTGTGGCTGTCGTTAGTTGCGATTCAGCTAGCCCGCGTCGGGATTGCCTCGACCCTGATGGCGCTCACCCCGATCATATTAATTCCCCTCAGCCGGCTTCTACTCAAAGAGCAGATCAGTCTACGAAGTATCGTGGGGACCCTGATGGCGCTGCTCGGGGTCACCCTGATCTTTTTATGAGAGGTAATGTTATCACAATTCTACACCTTCAAGTCGAGTTGAAGGTCAGGTCGAGGACGTATCTAATCTTCAAATGCTGCCGTGGCTAAAGGTAGGTCACCAAGCAGCATTATCCCACGACCAGGCGCCACACGGTAGCCACCGCGAAGGTGACCGTGAAACCTAATGCTACCGGTAGAAGCGCCGAAATTGCGGTCCATTTGCCACTGCCGGTTTCTTTATAAATGGTGTAGAGTGTGGTGCTGCAGGGGTTATGGAGAAGGCTAAACAGCATCAGGTTAACCGCCGTAAGCAGCGTCCAGCCGCCTGCGTAAAATAGGGCCAGTGTCTCGCCCTGGCTCGTCTCAAACATAACCCCAGATCCGGCGCCGGCTCCCGGCACACCGGTAACCAAAACGGTCAGCATAAGAATGGTGGGAATTACAATTTCGTTGGCCGGAATGGCTACAATATAAGCCACCAGAATAACGCCATTGAGACCGATCAGGAGTCCGAACGGGTTGAGCCAGTTAATCAGGTGTTCCGCCAGGCTGGCATCACCGACGTAGACGTTGGCGCTCAGCCAAATGACAGCCCCGGCCGGTGCGGCAAAAACAATCGCCCGCCAGAGGACATAAATAGTCCGGTCGATTAGCGAGGTGTAGATTGTTTGCCAGAAACGGGGTGGGCGATAGGGCGGCAGTTCCAGGCTAAAGACGGAGGCTTCGCCCTTAAGCAGCGTTCGCGAAAGTCCCCAGGAGACCGCAAAACTCAGCACCACACCCAGGGTGGCAATGCCGACCACGGCCAGCGCCGAAATGAGCCCGGCCAAATAAGCCGGAACCAGCCCGCCGATAAACAGCGAGGCGATGATGATCTGGGTCGGCCAGCGCCCGTTGCATAGGGCAAAGTTATTGGTGATAATGGCAATGAGCCGCTCGCGAGGGCTGTCGATAACCCGGGTAGCGACAACACCGGCGGCGTTACAGCCAAAACCCATCATCATACTCAGCGCCTGTTTTCCATGCGCACCGGACTTCTTAAAGAGATTATCGAGGTTAAACGCGACCCGCGGCAGGTAGCCAAAATCCTCCAGTAGGGTAAAAAGAGGAAAAAAGATCGCCATGGGGGGCAGCATGACGCTTATTACCCAGGCTGTAGCCAGGTAGATTCCATCGATCAAGAGACCATCCA
>JBFGLD010000116.1:0-9713 GCA_041576335.1 Anaerolineae bacterium
CTTAACCTGCGTGGCTGATAGACCAACATCGATGTACATTTTTTCCCGGTCAACCCTATTGCTTGGCTGATCCGGCGGCAATAAATGGGGCGGAATTGAACCAATAATGCCCGGCAAATCACGCCGGCCGTGAACTAATACTTCCTGGCCCATCAGAATTCGATCATCCAATCCACCGATCTCGGTAAAACGCAAAAAACCACGATCCACTTTGGTAACGATGGCCCCAATCTCGTCGAGATGCGCGGCCAACATAATCTTGCGTCTTTCGTCACTTTTTG
The DNA here is from genome assembly GCA_041576335.1 of Anaerolineae bacterium. GTDB lineage: Bacteria > Chloroflexota > Anaerolineae > 4572-78 > J111 > JANQQF01. Next base: position 282 of record JBFGLD010000116.1, read on the forward strand.
AACTTACCTGCTGTCCTTCCTTAATACCGATAACACTGCCCATCCGATCGCGCTTAACGCGATCGGAATAAGGCGTCATCTCCGCAATTACGGTTTCATGGATGTTATGGGGGCCGCTGTAGCCGCTTACGCCGACAGCTACAGACAGACGCTTGATGAGTTCTAAACTCGGGTCAGTAATTTTTTCGGCCATCATCAGTCGCAAGAATCAAATTTGAGGTGTCGATTATAGACGTAGCTCAGGGAAGTGTCAATTGCCGCCCAGTAAGCCATCATTTATTCAAATTCGGCTTTGTACAATTTTCAACAGCATACCCAGGTCAATATTACCTCCGCTGGCGATCACGGCCACGTTACGACCAATTTTGGGAATTTTCTGGTGTAACAACGCGGCCAGACCCACTGCCCCACCCCCTTCTAGGATAATATGATGCTCCGTAAGCGCAAAAACCATGCCGCCGGCTATCTCTTCTTCCGACAGCAAAATAATGTCGTCAACGTATTCCTGGACCAGACGATAGGTGTATTGGTTATCGAGGCCAATTCCGCCCTGTAGGCTATCAGCCAGGGTTTCTTCTTCAGGCATTTGGACCGGGCTTCCGGCTTGCAGGCTATGGTACATTACAGGCGCGCGCTCCATCGAGATACCAACTACTCGAATGGCCGGGCTGGCCGTTTTGAGGGCAAGCGCAATGCCTGATATCAAGCCACCACCTGACAGAGGGACGAGAACCGTGTCAATCTCCGGCAGTTCCTCCAGCAATTCCAGGCCAATAGTGCCCTGGCCGGCGATAACGAGGGGGTCGTCAAACGGATCGACCATGATCAATCCCTGCTCTTCCATAAGTCCGAGGGCCCGTTCCAGGGCTTCGTCCTGGCTTTGCCCGTGGATAATCACCTCAGCCTGAAGACGTCTGAGCGCCTCGACCTTATTTTCGGGTACCCGTTCGGACAGGCAGATCGCAGCTCTGATCCCCAGTTGATTAGCTACATAAGCGACGGCCCGGCCGTGGTTGCCCGTGGATACGGCAACCACGCCACGTTCGCGCTCGCTTTCTCCCAGATTGAGCAATTTATTGGCAGCGCCCCGAATTTTGAAAGCACCGGTCTCTTGCAACGTCTCCAACTTCAGATAGACGGAAGCGCCGGCCCGCTCTGTAAGTACCGGGGATTTGATAAGGGGTGTTTTTCTGGCTATAGGCCTAATGAGCTGCTGCGCTCGAAAAATATTACGAAGGGTTATCTCAGAATTTGGCATCGGTCCTTCACTCAGGGTGATCTTTCGTCAGCCTACCAACGCTGGTGGACTTGGGCTCGAATGTTTTCCTTATAAATTGCTTTTAGCTTGTCCATTACTGCTTTATTAAAGGGGGGTAAATCGGCGGCAAGGGCATTGTCGGCAGCTTGCCGCCGATTCTTGGCTCCGGGAATAGCACAACTGACCGCATCAAACATGAGGATCCAGCGCAGGGCGAACTGGGCCATTGTCGCGCCGCCCGGCACTAACGGACGTATTTGCTCGACCGCCGCCAAGCCAGTTTCGTAATCTACGCCTGAAAATGTCTCCCCAACGTCGAACGCCTCCCCGTAGCGATTGAAATTTCGGTGATCATCAGGATGAAAAGTGGTATTTGTCTTCATTTTACCCGTGAGCAAGCCGCTGGCCAGTGGCACCCGGGCCAAGATGCCGACCTGGCGTTCCCGGGCCAATCCAAAAAACAACTCGGCGGGCCGTTGGCGGAACATATTGAAGATGATTTGAACGCTCTGAACATGGGGGTATTCAATTGCCTTGATGGCCTCCTCGACTTTCTCTACGCTGACTCCGTAATATTTAATCTTGCCGGCTTGCACCAGATCATCCAAAACCCCAAATACCTCCGGCAGGTAGTAGACCTCGGTTGGCGGGCAATGTAATTGCACCAAGTCTAAGGCTTCTACATCCAGATTCTTCAGGCTACGTTCTATAAAAGCGGTCAGGTTCTGGCGATTATAACCGGCTGCCAGGTGGGGATCAAGACGCCGGCCGGCTTTGGTAGCGACGTAGATTTCCTCCGAGCGTTCCTTTAGCACTTTGGCAATAAACCGCTCACTACGTCCGTCACCGTAAACGTCGGCCGTATCGATAAAGTTTACCCCATTATCAATCGCCGTGTGAAGAGCATCCAAGGCATCTGCTTCGCCGACCGGACTACCCCAGGCACCGCCGATGGCCCAAGCTCCAAAACTAATTTCCGAAACTCGCCAGCCGGTTCGGCCAAAAGGTCGATAATTCATTAGAAAAAACTCCTTTTTTACTGTTTGTTTATTAGATACCCAAATATTTAATTGCCTTAATACCGGCGCATACCCACCGTTACAATAGAGACCCCGACGATGACGGCCAAGCCGCCGGCGAGCTGTTGGAGGTTGGGTATCACGTCGAACAAGAACAGCGTCCAGATAATGGTCATAACCGGACTCAACATTAGCACGATTGAGTGCAGGCTCAATTCAAGCCGGCGCAATGCCACATAATATAGGGCCCGGCTCACCGTGACGTCGACCGTACCGGCCAGAAGCAGAATCAACCAGGCCGGACCACTCGGCCAGACCAATCCTTGCTGGCTTAAGGCAAATAAGAATAAGAACCCAGTGGTGCAGGCCAGGCGGAAAAGAAAGAATTCGCCCAGCCTCATCTCGGCAGTTTGGCGTTTGACCAAAGCGGCGTGAAGAGCATAAGCGAAAGTGGAAATGAGGACAAATAAAGAACCAATCCGAAAGTATTCGCCGGGCTGAAAAGCTATGATAAAAACCCCGACGATGGCGATAGTGGCTCCGGCGGATTGAAATGCGGTCAGACGTTCGCGCAACCAAAACAGGCCAAAGGCCACGCCAAACACAATGGTCATCTTACCCAGTAACGAGGCCGTTCCCGGATCTATAAAGGCAACTGCAGCGTAATTCAACGCCGTACTGGCCGCAACAAGGAAGCCAATAGCCACAAAAAACCAAGCGTATCGTCGAAAGATGTTAAAATCAATGGTGTCCCGAAGCGACACAAAAATAGCTACCTGCAAGGTTGCAATGCCCAGCACATACATAGCCCCGGTAGCCGGCGGCAAATATGGCACCAGTAACCGGGCAAAAACAAAGTGCAAACTATCGACGATGAGCAGGCAAGATACGACGAGCGGAGCATTGTCGAGAGTCTTTAATCTCCCAAGCTCTGAACTATAATATTTCATTTTCATTAATGGGCCAATCGACTAGGATTGTCCTTGTCGAACCGACGTACGACTGATTTGAAAGTAAAAATAATAGCATATCTATCATAATCATGCCAAATGCAGGAAAATTGGTAAGAGTATTAAGACCGTGATAAAATGACTCAAGTCTCACGATGACGGATTGGTTAAGTTGGTATTGCAGCGTATCAATTTTATTGTGCGGCCAACAAAAAACGCGAATTTATGTAGTAGTCAACACCTTGCTGGAGAGAGTCCTGGCTACAATGCTCTACGTTGGAGCCTCGACGCGGACGCTGAGCGTCCCAGGAGGCATTCCGACGCAGAGCGTCGGAACGATAGAAAAAAAATGCGATTCTGCGATGATTCTAGAATTCTTCAAAAAGAACCGAACTAAATTCATTTGGGTGGTCCTAATCTTACCCCTAATTGGCTGTGATTTAGGACTACTCGTGAACACCACACTTCCCTCTGCTACGACACGTGCTGTCATGCCTCCCACAGCCACCGCGCCCCCGCCTCCAACACCGCCACTGTCCGTCAATGAGGCAGCCCTGATTGATGCCCTGGGCCTCGATTTTGCCGAGAAACGGATCGTCGAGGTCTATGAGCGTGTTTCTCCCTCGGTGGTCAATGTCACCACCCAGGTGTTACGACGCAGCTTCTTTTTCGAAATCATCCCGGAAGAGGGCGCGGGATCCGGCTTTGTGCTGGATGTGGAGGGGCACGTTGTGACCAATTTTCACGTCATCGAAGGAGCGCAAACCATCGAAGTCACCTTCATCGACGATACAACGTTCCCGGCAACGGTGGTTGGAGCCGACCCGCGAAACGATATCGCCGTGCTCAAGGTGGACACCCCGCCAGACAATCTAGCGCCGGTGGAACTGGGCACGTCAAGCAACCTCCAAGTAGGGCAGCGGGCAATTGTGATTGGCAATCCATTCGGTCAATTTGGAGGTACGCTGACGGCCGGGGTCGTCAGTGCCCTTAACCGTACGTTAGAGAGCCAAGATGGGCGTCAAATGAGCAGCATTATCCAGACTGATGCAGCCATTAACCAGGGTAACTCGGGTGGGCCGCTGCTCGACAGCGCGGGCCGGGTAATTGGAATCAACACGGCTATATTTAGCCCGAGCGGCACCAACGCCGGGGTTGGCTTTGCTGTACCGGTCGATACCTTACGCCGGCTCTTGCCCGATCTGCTTACTTTGGGCCGTTATCGCCATCCGTGGCTGGGGATACGGTACGCCTATCGTTTAGGTCCCGGCTTAAGCGAGGCCTTGCAGCTGCCTACGGATCGGGGTCTGCTTTTAGTCGAACTGTTTAGGGAGGGGCCTTTGGCCAATACCGGCGCTCGCGGCGCAACACAAGAGGTTATTTTGGGCAACCAACGCCTCTTTGCCGGCGGCGACGTCATTATCGCCATAGACGGCGAAGCGGTCAAAAGTCTTGAGAGCTTGCAGCTCCTGCTGGAAACCAAGTACCAGGTCGGTGATACGGTCAATGTCACCCTGCTGCGGGATGGACAGGAACTAACGCTTGCCGTGGAATTGGCCGAGGAGCCAATCCGCTAGATGAAGAAAGGCACGGTGCCCTTTTCTTTCGTAAAGAATTTAGCCTCAATCCGGTACACTCTTGGGCTCGTGTCTGCGAATGCTTTTTCCCGTAACAAGCGGGCGCAAGGCTGTACCGAAAATTAAGGTTATCTTAAGGTCAACCATCGGCATCTATCACTGCCTGAATTTTTGTAGCTGCCTAAAATATTCTTGATTCGTTTGATAGGCATTACGGAAGATGTCCAACAACGCCTGATAGGTATAGTGTTTATGAGGATTTGGTTCAAGAGGAGGTCCATAGGTTGCCCAGTCACGTGTGGTTGAGCCGAGCTCAAAGAAGCCGGCTCCACTGCCAGCTAGCAAAATTGCCCCCATTGCTGATTGTTCCTTGACCAATAGTTGCTGTACGGGCAAATTAAAGATATCGGCTATGATCTGCCGCCATACGGCACTACGAGCTCCCCCACCGGCCATTACGATTTTCTTTGGGTTGGCGCCTATCTCACTTAATACCGAAAAGGCATCAAAACAGGCTAAACCAACGCCTTCAATGACGGCTCTGACCAGGGTAGCCTGACCATGGCTAGCCGTCAACCCCAAAAAGAGGCCCCGTGCTTCAGGATTCATGTGAGGGGTGCGTTCGCCAACCAGATAAGGTAGGAAGAGTAATCCATCCGACCCTGGTGGAATATCAGCGGCCCATTCCATCATCTTGGAATAGGCATCATTTCCGGGTAGATTGAAGATGTGATCTCGCAACCAACGTAGGGCCAAACCAGCCGAGAGCAGGGCCGCCATTTGATACCAACCGGGTTGCGCGGCTGTTGGGGGTAGCGTGCTACAGAACGTATGAATACGCCCCTCCAAATCTACTTTAACTTCAGTTGCTGGCAAAACAAGTTGTCCACCCGTACTTAAGGTGATGAGCAGCGTTTCCGAGGTGATGGTTCCCGCTCCCAGCATACTACATGGCGTATCCCCGGCGCCGGTAACAACCGGGATGCCGGTGGATAAGCCCAGCGCGTTGGCCGCCATGGGCGTAAGCGTCCCGGCTATCGTTGTGGAGTCTTGGACCGGAGGCAGTAGGGCTGGGTCGATATCAAGGGCTGTCAGCAGTTCGGCAGACCAGTCTCTGTGTCGAACATCGAAGAGGAGCGTTCCTGACCCATCGCTCGGATCGGTGGCAAATTCGCCGGTTAGCTGCCAGCGGAGGTAATCCTTCGGAAGCAAAATCTGGGCCACCTGCGACCAAAGTTCCGGCTGTTTTTGCTGTAGCCAGCGGATTGTTGCCGCTTGAAAGCCGGTTGCCACCGGGCTGCCAGTCAGCCTAATCAACCGTTCCAAGCCAACCATCTGAGTAATCTCATCCACTTGAACAGCACTTCTCTGATCCGGCCAGATGATGGCCGGAGCTAAAACCTGATCTGTTTTGTCAAGCAACACGGTGCCGTGCATCTGCCCGGAGAGACCAATAGCCACAACGTCAACAGGGTCAGTGACCCCTTGCAACGTTTGTCGAACGGCGATTTGGGTGGCATGCCACCAGTCGGCCGGATTTTGTTCGGTCCACTCAGCATCTGGGTGGGACAGGGGATACTCCACCGTGGCCTGACCGAGAATTTTCCCCTTAGATGTGGTGAGAATAACTTTTACGGATGATGTACCGAGGTCAAGGGCTAACAGGTGCATAAACTTTGTCTCCAATATTTGGGATTATTACTCCAAATACTGTTCAATCAATAGTAAGATGGCATCTTCATCAAACTGATCAACGAACCGGCTTAATTTCCGAGCAAAAGGCTTGAATTGATCATCCATCTGCTCAATCTGAGCTGTTCGCTCTTTAAGGCGAGGTAATTCACCTTTCATTGCCAAGTCAAACAATATGGCTATTTCTTCTGGTGGTGGAGGCAGCAACGTCGCTTCACTAATTTCAGGTGCAGGCTGTACTCCTGCCCTGGCTAAATCGGGAGCTTTTTTATAGACCCATTCCAGGCTCAAGTGTGTTTCGAGCAAGTCAAAAAGCTTCTTTTCCTTAATGGGTTTGATTAGAAAATCATTGAAATCAGCTTCCCTATCCTCTGCCGGATTCTTGGCAAAGGCATTAGCCGATGTAGCGATAATAACGACTTTTTCTAAGCCCAAAATCTGTCGTATTTGCTGTGTTGCTTCAAAGCCTGTCATCTTTGGCATAACCAAATCCATCAGAATTACATCAGGCCGGCTTACTCGAGCCTGGCTTAAACCTTCTTGCCCATCCTTAGCCTCGATAATCTCAAACCCCAAAGGCCCCAACAAATTAGTTAGCATTGAGCGATTGTATGCTTCGTCGTCTACAATCAATACTTTTTTGCGTGCGCCCGCATAGCCTGTAATTTCACGATCTGAAGTTTGATCCTGCTCATTAGCTGTCCATATCACAGGGAGTTCTAATTCAAGGATGAAGACACTCCCTTTACCCAATTCACTCTCAACTTCCAGAATACCATCCATCGCTTCTACCAAATTCCGGGTAATGGTCAACCCTAAACCTGTGCCTTTAGCGCGATGATTAGTACCGCCGACTTGCTCAAAGGGCAAGAAGATTCGCGACAACTGTTCCGACGTCATCCCAATCCCTGTATCTGCCACCTCAAAGCGAATTTTTTCCCGAACCTTGGTCTCATTATTAACGGCAGGCGACGGTTGATTCAGGACACTTACCTTAAAAATCACTTCACCTTGGCTCGTAAACTTAATCGCATTCCCTAATAAATTGATAAGAATCTGTCGTAAACGCTTTTCATCGACTTGCACGATTGAAGGTAGAAGCGTTGATTTTTGAAAAGTAAATGAAATTCTTGCATCTTGCTGGGTTTGAAGGTAGAACATGCCTACAATACCATCCAGAAAATCTAACAACCGAATCTCATTAGGGTACAATTCCAGTTTCCCGGCTTCAATCCTGGCCAGGTCCAAAATATCATTGATGAGGGTTAAGAGATGCTCACCACTATTGTGAATGATGTTGACTGCGGTGGTTTGTGAAGCACTCAGGGTTTCATCTCGTTTAAGGATTTGAGTATACCCCAAGATACCGTTTAAGGGTGTTCGTAATTCATGGCTCACGCTGGCTAGAAAATCACTTTTAGCCCGGCTAGCTGTTTCGGCCACCTCCTTTGCCTGGGCTAACTCAATCGCCCGCTGCTGTGTTTGTTCAAACAAATTTGCGTTGGTCAGGGCCACGGCCACGTAGTTGGCTAAGGAGCCCATCAGCTTGGCATCATCCTCACCAAAACCGGCAACCTGGTTTTGGTGAACATCCAAGACACCAACCACACGGTCTTCAATGATAATTGGGACCGCCATCTCGGAACGTGTGTGGGGGGATGATGGGTTAGGGAGCCAGGCGGATGCTTGCGCTACATCATCGACTATAATAGTTTTACCCGACCGGGCAACTCTAGCGACCAGACTTTTTTCACTGTCTAGGGGGATTTGATCGGCATCGATATTGAATTCAACGTCAGATGGGCCAATTTCTTTGGCTGCAATGAGTAGGTTGCTGTCATCATCAAGAAAATAGATGAGGGTATAATAAAAGTTAAAGCCGCTCTTGATTCGTCTAACAACGCTGCCGGCTAGCTCTGCCACGTCCAATTTGCTGGTGAAGCGCTGGCTAATTTCAACCAGGGTTTCGAGTTGTTGGGCTTGTTTTTCTAAACTACTCACGGTTTTCTGAAGGCGGTTGGTCATATAGTTGAACATGGCGGCTAATTGTCCAATTTCATCACTAGATTCTGCCCTGGCTTGGGCGCTCAAGTTGCCCGAGGCAATCTGCTCGGCGGTATTGGTGAGGCGATGAATCGGCCCGGCAATGATGGCTTTAAATATCAAGGCCATGCTGATGCCTAAAATGAAAACCAGAAAGCCGCCGGCAAAGGTTTGGATTTGGGCATTGGTTAATCCTTGACGGCCTTTATTCAGGTCAGCCTGTAACAGAATTTGTTGCTCGACGGTCATTTCATTCAGAATTTTCAGGAGTTGCTGGGCTTGGGGCGCAGACTCGGTTCTAAACAAATATAAATCCTCGTAAGCCCGCTCCCCGTCATTGATTTCGAATATCTGGAATGGCAGGTCAAAAAGGTTTTCGCGGGCTAAGGCAATGTTATCTAACCTGGCCCGTTGCTCTGCGCTTAATAAATCCTTTCTCTGGCGCATATTTTCCCAAGCGGCTGTGTTTAGGGGTAATCGGCTCATATACCCAGATTTAAACGACAGGTCATTCACCGCAGCGTAGGCGTGTAAATCCGTCATCATGGCTTCAAATGAGGTTTGAAAATCGATCATGTTATTTAACAAATCAATGCTCTCGATTGAGGTCTCACGCTGATTTTGTAGTTGAATCATGTGCCCCATATCTATGAGAATGGCCACACTCAAGGGACGAACCTCTGAATGATAAATGTTTAGAGCCGGTTGATTTTTGCGAGAGTTGTTGTGCAGTTCAAACAGTTGTTCCGAAAGGGCTGACCAGGTGCCAAAAATAGCCCTGAGTTCGGTCAAACGATGTTCATTTTCTGGGTCGGGCGCGGCTAAGGCCAGTTGTTCCATCTCAAGCAGGTTTTCTTCAAACCGTTGTTTGGCTTGATTGTAATCATCAATCA
>JBFGLD010000117.1:0-9710 GCA_041576335.1 Anaerolineae bacterium
ATGTTCTCGACCCCCTGACCCAATTACCAAGACCGTGAGTTTGGTCATCAAACAACAATCCTTTCAATTTGCCTGATACTGCTTAAACCCATTTCAATTTTTGTCGAGCCTTTAGGGCCACTGCCAGGGCCTCCTCAACATCATCAGCCAGGACCGTTAGGTGCCCCATTTTGCGGTTTGCCCGGGCTTCCGCTTTACCATATAGGTGAAAATGGACACGCTCATCTTGCAGCACATCCGGCACTCCGCTCAGTCGATTACCGCCGCCCGTGCCTAAGATATTGACCATTACCGCGCCGGAAATGAGCGTGGTTGAGCCTAAAGGCAGTCCGCAAACAGCCCGAATGTGCTGCTCAAATTGCGAGCAGTTACAGGCCTCGATAGTGTAATGGCCCGAATTGTGGGGCCGCGGCGCAATCTCATTCACCAGTAAAGTCTGGTCAGGCAATAGAAACAGCTCTACCCCGCATACGCCAACCAAGCCCATTTCGGCAGCAATCACCCGAGCCAGCCGCTGTGCCTCTTGCTGAACCTGGGCCGGCACCCGAGCCGGAGCAATCGAACAATCCAAAATGTTGTTAACGTGAATATTTTCGGAGGGGGGGTAGGTCATCACCTGCCCGTCAAGATTTCGGGCGCAGATAACGCCTAATTCTTTGACAAACGAGACTTGCTTTTCCCAAATCAGCATCCGTCCTTTGACCCATACCAAAGCCTGGGCTGCCTCGTCAGGGTTCTCTAACACGAATTGCCCCTTACCGTCGTAGCCACCGCTAATCGTTTTCAAAATAGCGGGAAATCCCACTTGGTCGACAGCGGTATGAAATTCTGCCTGAGTGGTAACAGGCAAAAAGTCAACCACGTTGAGCCCGGCTTGTCGAATAAATGTTTTCTCTTTTAACCGATTTTGAGTAATACGTAATACGTCTCCGTTGGGGAACACGGGCTTTTCCAAGCCCATAAGTGTTTCCACAGATTCGACCGGCACATTTTCAAATTCGTAGGTAATAACATCGCATTTTTGGCCCAATTCAACGAGCGCTTTGTGGCAGGCATAATTGGCCACAATCTGCTCGTCGGCTATCTGGCCACAGGGGCAATCAGGGGTAGGGTCCAGGGTGATGACCTTATAACCCAGTTGCTTGGCCACGCTGGTCGACATGCGGCCCAGTTGGCCTCCGCCCAGCATGCCAATGGTACCGCCCGGACCGATAACGCTCATAACGGGCTTTCGTCCAATGACGTTGATTTGACCTGGTTGGCCACGGACTCGGCATATGTCTTCAGCCGGCCGGTAATTTCGGGATATTTTATGCCCAAGATTCTGGCCGCCAACAGGCCGGCGTTTTTGGCGTTGCCGATAGCTACCGTCGCCACCGGTACCCCGACCGGCATCTGAACAATAGATAGAAGCGAGTCGAGACCTTGCAGCGTTCTCGATTTAACCGGCACCCCAATAACCGGCAGCATGCTCAACGAAGCGACCATTCCGGGCAAGTGGGCGGCACCTCCGGCTCCGGCAATGATTGTTTCTAAACCTCGTTCTTGGGCAGTGGTGGCATATTCATACATCAAGTCCGGGGTTCGGTGGGCTGAAACGATTTTCATTTCATATGGGATAGCCAGTTGCTCCAATATTTCAGCAGCCGGTTTCATCGTTTCCAGATCCGATATGCTGCCCATAATGACCCCGACCAGAGCTTGGTGAGTTGGTAAGGTCATAGTTATTTAGCCCCACATTTCTTCAAAAATCAATTTTTCACGGTCCTCCTGAAAGAGCCACTCCGGAATCGAGATTGGATATTTGCCGGAGAAGCAGGCGGTGCAGTGGCCGGATTCCTCGGTCAGGGGTTCTCGCACAGCGCTGACCAGGCCGGGCAAGCTCAGATAGGCCAGGCTGTCAGCTTTAATGCGCCGGCGGATACCCTCAATGTCGAGTTCGTGGGCGATAAGCTGTTTGTAAGTCGCCATATCGACGCCCATAAAGCAGGGATGCCGAACGGGAGGTGAAGATACCCGCACGTGCACTTCTGTGGCACCGCCCTCTCGAAGTAATTGGACCAGGGGACCGGCAGTGTTGCCCCGCACAATCGAGTCGTCTACCAAAATTATGCGTTTTCCCTCCAGATTGGCGGTAAGCGGGTTGTATTTGAGATTGACGCCGATCTGACGCAATTTGTCATCAGGTTCAATAAAGGTGCGGCCGATATAGCGGTTTTTGGTCAGTCCTTCAGTAAAGGGCAAGCCGGACTCCAGGCCGTAGCCAATGGCAGCCGGGGTGGCCGAGTCGGGTACGCCCACGACGATATCGGCCTCAGCCGGGGCTTCCCGGGCCAATTGGCGCCCCATCCGCTGCCGGACGGTATGAATCACCTGCCCTTCCAGAATAGAGTCAGGGCGGGCAAAGTAAACATATTCAAAAATGCATAAGGCCGGCTTTGCGGCTGTTTGCCCAATATTGGAGGTAATACCTCGCTCATCCAGGCACACGATTTCGCCCGGTTTTACCTCACGCAGATATGTGGCCCCAATTGTAAGTAAGGCGCAGGACTCTGAGGCCATCACATAACCACCTTCGGGTAGCTTACCCAAGCATAATGGGCGCAGACCAAAGGGGTCGCGGGCTGCGTAAATAGCATTGTGGGTGAGAATAGCCAGGGAATAGGCCCCCTCAGCTACCTGCATAAAGGCTCGAATGCGGGCGACCCAGCGATCCGCCTCGTCACTAACGGCATTTGTTCCGGTACCATTAGCCCAAACCCGGGCCGGGGCGGCTAACATTTGGGTAATCACCTCGCTGTCCGTGGTTGATGATAAGCCAACGCCGCGCTCAAGTAGGGTTTTACGTAGATTTAAGGCATTGGTTAGGTTTCCGTTATGCGCTATGCCCAGCGGGCCGTGAATTGTCTCAATAAGATATGGTTGGACATTCCGCAGGTGTGAGGTGCCTGTGGTAGAGTAACGGGTGTGCCCGATGGCCAGGTGGCCCTGCAAAGGACTGAAGTTATCTTCGTTGAATACCTGGGTTACCAGCCCCATGCCCTTATGGATATAGGCCATTCGTCCATCACTTGTGGCGATGCCGGCGCTTTCTTGACCCCGGTGTTGGAGGGCATAAAGGCCAAAAAATGTTAACCGCCCGACATCGCGACCCGGCGCATATATGCCAAATACACCACATTCTTCCCGCGGTCCTCGCTCATGCAAGCCTTCTATCATCAAAGCCGTCCTTTCTGTCTGCAATTATTGCAGCCTTGGCTATATTACGAGCAATTCGCGCAGCGGCGGGCTGCTCGCCGGGTACAAATTCCTGGTAGGTCAGTCGTTCAAACGCCACGATATACCGGGCTGCTACCTTGGCCACAAAGTCGGGCGGCATCTCTGGTGGCTGTCCGTCACCACGATAATTTTGGTCCGCGAACCATTGTCGCAAGTATTCTTTATCAAAATGCTCCGGCTCATGCCCTGGCTTGTAGGTGTTTGACATCCAAAACCGGCTCGAGTCTGGCGTGTGGATTTCATCAATCAAAACCAGCCTGTCGTCCACCAGCCCAAACTCATATTTTGTATCAACCAAAACCAGCCCGGCTTGACCGGCAAGCTCTTGCCCGCGCTTAAATAGAGCCAAGGCTGTCTGCTCGACCTGCGCCCACAGCGAAGCCGGAACCAGGTCCCGTTTCAGAATTTCGGTGCGGGTCAAGCGTTCATCATGGCCTCCCTGAACCGCTTTGGAGGTGGGGGTGATGATAGGTTGGGGCAAAGGGTCATTTTTTTTCAACCCATGGGGTAGGGGGATACCATAAGGCTGGCGTTCCCCTTGCGCGTAGAGAGTCCACAATGACGTTTTGGTCACACCCGTAATATATCCCCGCACCACAACTTCTACCGGCAGCGGTTTCGCGTTCTGAGCGATCGTCACGTTGGGATCGGGTACGCCGATAAGGTGATTGCCGATGATGTCTCGTGTTTGCTCAAACCACCATGCGCTTAGCTGATTGAGGATCTGCCCTTTGAAGGGGATAAGGCCGAGTACCCGGTCAAAGGCCGATACGCGGTCGGTTGTAATCAGCAGCCGGTGGCCGTTGAATTGATAAATATCACGCACCTTGCCCTGTTCTTTGGGACCTAGATCAGCCAATTCAACGGTTTGCAATGCGGTTGGAATAGCTTGCAGCAGCGCCTCGCGCGACAGCATATTATTTGCCTCTCTTATGCATGTTTTATCCCATTCTTAAATAACCATAATCCGCTCCCGCCGGTCTCGCCCCGATGCCTATGCGGATGCTGCCAGGGAAAGATGTGATCTTCGGGATGGGGCATCAAGCCCAACACATTTCCTGTGGGATTGCACAAACCGGCAATTCCGGCCACAGAGCCATTGGGATTGGCCGGATATGTCGCTTCTGAGCCATCACGGTTGACATAAGTAACGACATCAAGGTTATGGGTTTGAATGGCAGTTAACGTTTCTTGAGGTGTTACGACCAGGCGCCCCTCGCTATGGGCCACCGGGCAGTAGACGAGTTCAGACAAACCGGTTGTGAAGAGGCTGGGACTTTTTTGATTTGGCAGCAGATAAACCCAGCGACACTCAAAGTGATTGGAGTGGTTGGGGGCTAATGTCACCGCGCGCTGCGGGTCCGCCGATGCCGGGATGCCGGGCAGCAAGCCCGATTTCACCAGCACCTGGAACCCGTTACAAATTCCCAAGACCGGACGCCCGCTGTCCACAAAGCGGGCAATATCATCGCCAAAGCGATAGCGCAAGTCAAGCGCCCAGCGCGTGCCCGCGCCTAAATCATCGCCATAGGAAAAACCCCCCGGCACAACCAGCATATGATAATCTAGCATTTGTCGCTCACCGGCTAACAGGCGGTTGATGTGAACGATTTCCGGGCTGGCCCCGGCCAGCTCACAGGCAAGCGCAGCTTCCCGATCCCGATTCGTGCCGTTGGCGTGTAAAATGAGGACGCGTGGACCGGATGATGGGGCCACGAGGGGAACATAATGCTCACTTTGGGCAAAAACTGGTTTGGGTGGAGACGATGCCTGGATATTGCTTGGCTGCGCTGCAGGATCGCTGCCTTCCTGTCCAACCTTACCTCGCCAGGCCATTTCCAGCTCAGATAGGTTAATCAGGAGATAATCCGGGTTGTTTTGGCTTTGGATGTCCAATTTTGAGGTAGGGGATACGTGTCCGATACGCGCGTGAGGCACGTCTTTCAAGGTAGCTTCAAGGGCTTGAGCGTCTTCGGAACGAACTTCGATAATAAAACGGCTGAGTGACTCGGAGAAAAGAAATTCAGCCTCAGCGCATGGGTTATCGGCTGTCGGCACTGACGTTAGGTCAATCGCTGCGCCCAGCCGCCCGGCAAGGCACATCTCAGCCAGAGCAACGCCGAGACCGCCTTCGGAGCAATCGTGGCAGGCCCGGACTATTCCGGCGCTGATGGCCTGGTGAACGGCTCGCAGATGATCTAAAGCATTGTCAACCGGCTGGGGCGGTAGTCCGTGGGCCGGTTGTCCAAGCACTGCCTGTTGATAATGGCTGCTGCCCAACTCAGGACGTGTTTTACCAACAATGTAGAGCAGGTTTCCGGCCTGTTTCAGGTCCATCGTGGTCGTGTAGGCGACATCGGGCACAATACCAACGGCAGAAATTAGAAGTGTACCGGGAATAGCGTGTCGCTGACCGTCAGCACCGGTATATTCATTATTGAGGCTGTCCTTACCCGAAATAAACGGGGCGTTGTAGGCAACGGCCGCATCATGGCAGCCCTGCGCGCAGCGAACCAGACTGCCCAAGCGGTCAGGTAGATTAGGATTACCCCAGCAGAAATTGTCCATTAAGGCGACCTGGGTAGGGTCTGCGCCAACGGCAACGAGGTTCCGCATTGCCTCATCAGTTGCGGCCCAGGCCATGGTGTAAGGATCTAATTCGCCGTAGCCCGGGCAGATCCCGACTGATAGGGCTACCCCACGGTGGAAGATGCGGGGAGATTCATCTTCGCTCTCCTGAACCCGGCGCACATTGTGCATCTGCACGTCCAGCGGTATCAAAACCGTGGCATCGCCCGGGCCGTGATTATCCATTCCGACCAGCGGCCTGATGAGCGTTGCGCCCTGAACCTCGTGATCGTAACGCCGGATAACCGGTTCTTTGCTGCGGATATTGGGGTGCGCTAATAATGTCAGCAGGGCTTGAGCCGGATCAACTGGATCGGTGCCAACGTCACTAATCGGCATTTGAGGTATGTCGGGCGGCTGCCAGGCAGCCTCCAGTTTCCCCAGGGGGATGCCCTTGTGCAAAAAGTTCAGGTCAAGGTTACCAACCTGGCGTTCGCCGTAGAAAAGGTGTAAGCGGCCGGTGTCGGTAAAGTGACCGATAGTAACCGCCTCGACGTCTTGCCCGGTACAGATAGCTTGCAGGCGAAGCCATTTATCCTGGGGAACCGCCAGTACCATACGCTCTTGAGCCTCGCTCAGCCAGATTTCCCAGGGCCGCAGGCCAGGATACTTGAGCGGCACTGCCTGGAGCTGCACCTGCGTCCCCAGCTGCTGGGCCATTTCGCCCACAGCTGAGGAGAGACCCCCGGCGCCGCAATCGGTGATGGCATGGTACAGCCCTTCATCGCGGGCTCTGAGCACCACTTCCATAACCTGCTTTTCATTAATGGGATGACCGATTTGCACGGCACTGCCGGCAATTTCGCCCGTGGTCTGGTCCATTTCCATGCTCGAAAACGTGGCGCCCCGCAGACCATCGCGGCCGGTTCGACCGCCGATGACCACGATCAAGTCGTCCGGCTGCGGCGTGGTGGGATGGCTGTTGCGCGGGAGCAACCCCAGGCAGCCACAGTACACCAGCGGGTTGGCTGTGTAGCCAGGGTGATAGAGAATTGTCCCGTTAACCGTGGGAATACCCATTTTGTTGCCGTAATCTTCAATACCGTGAATCACGCCGTCAGCAACGCGACGCGGATGGAGAACGCCCTGGGGCAGTTCGGTCTCCGGCAGGTTTGGTGGCCCAAAACAAAGCACGTCTGTGTTGGCAATAGGCCGGGCACTAACTCCCAAAATATCACGCACCACGCCGCCCACGCCCGTATTGGCCCCACCAAACGGCTCCAGAGCCGATGGGTGGTTGTGAGTTTCTGCCTTAAAAGCCAGGTCCCAGGTATCATCAAAGGCAATAATGCCGGCATTGTCTACAAAGGTAGACCGTACCCAGGGTTTGGCAACCCGTTCGGTGGCAGCCCTGATGCAGCTGCGGAATAGGCCGTTGATCATTTGCGTGGTAGGCAAAGCATGAGCGTCAGCCCCGGCTATAGGGCCGGTATATTGGATAGTGGCCTTAAAGGTTTTGTGAATACAGTGTTCGCTCCAGGTTTGGGCCAGCATTTCCAGTTCAACATCCGTGGGATCTCTTTGTTCTTGCCGGTAATAACTCTGAATGGCTCGCATTTCAGCCAGATTGAGCGCCAACCGCCGCTCGTCACTGATTTTAAGCAGGGTCTCGTCGGTGGCTTGTCGAAGGGGGATAGTGTCAACCGTTTCGTCGGCTTGTTGGTAGGGAAAGAAAGGCGCGCTAATCGGTCGGTTCAGAGACACCCGCTGAATCACCGGATTGGAGAAGACCTCGATCGCCAGGCGATGTAATTCTGCCTCAGTCAACCGGCCAGTCAGTAAATAACGATGTCCGGTGGCCGCCTGGCTTAAACCGGTCCAGCCCAGCATATGAGCCGCTTGCAGCAGGTTTTCGGCCGCCGGATCCGTAACGCCGGGTATGAGTGTCACGTCCACGAGGTAAGTTGACGTATCGGACGCAGCTGGATTCGCCGACCCTGCTTCTCTTTGCGTGTCCGGCCCAGGTTGGGAGCTACTTTGCCGGATTACAGCGAACGTCTCGGTTATAGGGTCGGCTAAGAATGTTTCGGCCAGCTGTTTGACTTCCACCGGCGTTAAATTGCCGCGTAAAAAAAAGAGGCGGCCTATTGAGCAGGTATGAAGATTATTGATACCTAGCTGTTGGGCCGCCTTGACCAAAGCTTGGCTCCCGGTTTGCACTTCTGCCGGGCGATAAGTCACCTCGACGCGGAAGGTTTGTTCCCCACCCATCTCAGGCAGGTATTCCATGCCATAGTCATCTTCTGTTTGTGCCGTTGTTCGGATCATACATATTTTCCATGAACTCAAATAAGATAGAACCGCAGGGTCTAAAATAACGAACTCCCGCTGCATGAGATCGCGGGAGTCTTGAAGACAATAAAAGAGGGGCGCTGCTAGCCTCGTTTTTGAGGGCTATTTTGTTGTGAAGAGAGGTAATTCGCTTATTTTTTTGATCAAGCAATGGAACCCCTATTCTGACCACATGCCTTAAGTTTTTAAAGAAGTGGCAGCGATGGCTCTATTGTATGCAAAGTAGACAACAGTGTCAATTCATCACCGTGGTTATCGCGCTTTTGAACTTAATCGGACGGCGGGCTGTAGTTTGGCGCTTCCTTGGTCAAGGTGACACTATGAGGATGGCTTTCCGCTAGGCCGGCGTTGCTAATAGCGACGAACTTGGCCTTGACCTGTAATTCCTGCAGCGTTGATGCGCCAACATACCCCATTCCAGAGCGTATACCGCCCACAAATTGATAAACAAAGTCGGCCAATTTGCCCTTATAGGGAACACGCCCTTCCACACCCTCGGGCACAGTTTTACCGGTATCTGACGATTGACCGCTGCCATACCGGTCTCGACTGAAATCACTCATAGCGCCAAGGCTGCCCATGCCTCGATAATCTTTATAGGCCCGCCCCGCATAAACAATAATTTCGCCCGGTGACTCCTCGACGCCGGCCAGCATACTCCCCAGCATCACGCCGGCTGCGCCTGCGGCCAAGGCTTTAACCGCATCGCCCGAGTATTTTATCCCGCCGTCGGCAATGACAGGTATTTGATATTCCCGGGCCACCCTGGCACATTCGACAATAGCTGTTAGCTGGGGCACACCGATACCGGCAACCACACGGGTGGTACAAATAGAACCGGCCCCCACCCCAACTTTTATGGCTTCGGCTCCTGCTTCTATCAAAGCGTGAGCACCTTGGGCCGTGGCCACATTGCCCCCAATCACCGGCAGGTCGGGGTAACTTGACCGGACTTCGCGAATGGCAGCCACGACTTTGCGGGAGTGGCCGTGGGCCGTATCTACTACAATGGTATCTACCCCGGCATTAACCAGGGCCGCCAGGCGCACTTGGTAATCATCCCCAACACCAACCGCGGCGGCCACGCGCAGCCGTCCCTGGTTATCAACCGCTGCTAGGGGATAGTCACGCTTTTTACTAATGTCCTTAAACGTAATTAATCCTTTGAGGTGGCCTTGGTCATTGATCAGAGGGAGTTTTTCGATTCTGTGTTTTTGTAAAATTTGCTTAGCCTCATCCACAGTTGTGCCAATTGGCGCAGTGACTAAATTTTCTTTAGTCATATAAGCGGCAATAGGTTGGTTCCAATCATCGGCAAAGCGGATGTCGCGATTGGTCAGGATACCAACAAGTCGTCCGCCGCCGGTTGAATCGGTAACCGGTATGCCCGAGATATGATAGCCGGCCATGACGGCTTCGGCTTCGGCCAACGTATTGGTGGGGGTGAGGGTAATGGGATTAGTAATCATCCCCGCCTCAGAGCGTTTAACCCGGTCCACTTCGGCAGCCTG
>JBFGLD010000118.1:0-9695 GCA_041576335.1 Anaerolineae bacterium
CGATTTAAACCTATCAAAAAACGGTCGTCTCACATTACCGTGGTAGTAGAAGAAGACATCGAGTCGTTTGGGGAAATAGAGTAGCCGGGGCGGTAGTCGAACGGATATTTAAGATAATTTGTTAAAGTTTCAATGATAGATAAAGAAGGAGATTGAAGTTTGGGTCGCAAAGTTCATCCAGTCGGACTTAGGTTGGGAATCATCCAAGATCATCGTGCGCGTTGGTATGCTGAAGGGAAAGAGTACCGAGAGTTGCTAAAGGAGGATCTGGCGATTCGTAAAGCGATTTTTGACTCGCACGATCCCAGCAGTGTGGCTGAAGTAGAGATCGAGCGTTTGCCCGCTGCCAAGCAAGTCTCAATCAAAATCAGCACGTCGAAACCCGGCATCATTATTGGACGAAAAGGTGCTGCCGTAACTCAACTTCGCAAAAAGCTCGAGGTACTAACGCAAAAGAAAGTGCATATTGATGTCGTTGAAATTGAAAATCCCGACATTAATGCCTACTTAATTGCTCAGAGTATCGCCCAGCAAGTTGAGCGTCGTATCTCACACAAACGGGCTATGAAACAGGCCGTCCGGCGGGCAATGAAAGCCGGTGCGCAGGGGATCATGATTACCTGTGGCGGGCGTTTAGGCGGGGCTGATATGGCTCGACGTGAAACACAACGTGAGGGACGCGTTCCGCGCCACACGTTGCGGGCCGATATTGATTATGCCAGCGTTGAAGGCTTAACCACCTTTAGCAAGATAGGTGTCAAGGTTTGGGTTTACAAAGGTGATATCCTACCTAAACCCAAAGAGGAGCCGGCTAGAGCCTATGTCTCTCCCTAGCCCGGGGAGTTGGTTTCTTAAAACGGGGTGCAGAGGTAAGAAAGCCGGTTCCGGTTTAGGGGAGCGGCGCCAGTTGGCTCGTTATACGGTCAAGTTATCGAGGTATATGTTATGTTAATGCCCAAACGTGTTAAATATAGAAAACAGATGCGAGGCCGCATGAGGGGACGGGCCAGTCGTGGTGCCGAAATATCCTTTGGCGAATATGGTTTGCAGGCATTGGAACCGTGTTGGATGACCAGCCGCCAAATTGAGGCGGCTCGCCGGGCTATCGTGCGTTACGTCCGGCGTGGTGGAAAGTTGTGGATCCGTGTTTTTCCCGATAAACCGGTGACCGCGAAACCTGCCGAAACCCGCATGGGTAGTGGTAAAGGGTCGGTCGACCACTGGGTGGCTGTTGTCAAGCCGGGCCGCATTATTTTTGAAATTACCGGTGTCTCTGAAGAGGCGGCCAAAGAAGCATTACGATTGGGTTCGCATAAATTACCGATAAAGACTCAATTTATACGTAAAGCTAGTTAAACTGACCGGGAGCGTGGTCATGAAAGCCTATGAAATCAGAAATCTATCTGACAGCGAAATTAATTCGAAGCTGGAAGATGTGTACGAGGAACTCTTTAACCTGCGCTTTCAGCAGGCAATCGGGCAAGTGAAAGACCCGAACCGTTTAAGGGTGCTCAAAAAAGATATCGCTCGAATGAAGACTGTGTTGAACGAACGCAGGATATCAGGCTCGTAAGCATGCATTTTGTGAAAGACAGGAGTTGATTTAGGATATGGCCAAAGAGCGGCGCAAAGTTTTAGTAGGTCGCGTAACCAGCGATAAAATGGAAAAGACCATCGTGGTTCAAGTGGAGCGGTTAAAACGGCATCCAAGGTACGGTAAAGTTATCCGCTTTCACAAAAAATATAAGGCTCATGACGAAAACAACATTGCTGCCATCGGCAATACCGTCAAAATAATAGAGACGAGACCGATTAGTAAGGAAAAACGCTGGGCTTTAGTCGAAGTTTTGGACACGCAAGAGGCCTAGTATCATTATTTTTATTTCCAAAAGGGCAGGTTGGAATGATCCAGCAAGAAAGCCGCTTAAAAGTGGCAGACAACAGTGGGGCCAAAGAGATTTTGTGCATAAAAGTTGTCGGGGGGTCTCGCCGGCGCTATGCCAGAATTGGAGATGTCATTACTGCCACCGTGAAGCAGGCGGCCCCTCATAGTGCTGTTAAAAAAGGTGATGTGGTCAGAGCCGTGGTTGTACGGACAACTAAAGAAACAGGCCGGGCTGATGGCTCGTATATCCGGTTTGATGACAATGCAGCCGTTATCTTAGACTCGGAAGGCAGAGGGCCGCGCGGTACGCGAATTTTTGGTCCCGTTGCGCGAGAGTTACGTGAAAAAGGTTTCATGAGAATTGTTTCTTTAGCGCCGGAAGTCCTTTAAGCCCAGTGAGAGGCCAGGAGATAGTAGTATGCAGAGGATAAAAAGAGACGACACTGTCCAGATAATTAGTGGAAACGAAGTTGGCGTACGCGGAGAAGTAGAACGGGTGCTGCGGGGTTGGCATGTGGATGGCCAAAACAGACGCATAAAGCGCAATCCAAATGCGGATAGGGTTATTGTCAGAGGCGTTAACATTCGTAAGAAGCATCAACGACGCACGGGACAGACCCGTACTCAAACGGGTATCATTGAGTTAGAAGTCCCTATCCACATTTCAAACGTACTGTTGGTCTGCCCCAGCTGTGATGAAGCGACTCGTATCGGTTATATTTTTGAGGGAGAAAAAAAGGTGCGTTTTTGCAAACGTTGCCAGGCATCGATAGATAAAATTTAGTCTGACCGGGCAACGATTTTGCGCATGCGCTGCTGATATATGGTTTAGTTAAAAGGATTATTTTTGTCTCACATGATCTGTTTGCCCTTCGTTTCCGCAAATTTGGGTGTGTTGAGGATGAGCTTATGCCCCGCTTAAAAGATTTTTATAAAAATGAGGTTGTGCCGGCTCTGGTTAAAGAGTTTGGTTATAAAAACGTTAATCAGACACCGCGCATCTCCAAGGTGGTTGTGAATGTGGGTCTCGGAGAAGCATTGCAAAATGCAAAAGCGCTTGATAATGCTTCTAATGATATCACCATCATCACGGGTCAGCGTCCGATAATAACCCGTGCTAAAAAATCGGTGGCCACTTTCAAGCTACGTGAAGGGAACCCTATTGGCGTTAAGGTGACGCTGCGTGGCAACCGCATGTGGGATTTTTTGGACCGGTTATTCAACATTGCTCTAGCCCGGCAGCGTGATTTCCGTGGTGTATCTGCGCATAGCTTTGATGGACGTGGTAACTATACCATCGGTTTGACTGAGCAGCTCGCCTGGCCAGAAATTGACTACGATCAAATAGATAAAATTCGCGGTATGGAGATTTCCGTCGTAACCACAGCTAAAGACGATGAAGAAGGGCGTCGATTACTCTCCTTATTGGGAATGCCACTTAAGAGGTAATAACATATGGCCAAGAAATGTATGATGTTTCGAGAACAGCGCCGAAAATATGCGGTTCGGGTACGTAATCGCTGTAGTCAGTGCGGCCGTCCGCGTGCCTATATGCGGCGATTTGGCCTGTGCCGCATATGCTTTCGAAAACTAGCTAATGAAGGTAAAATTCCTGGCGTTGTTAAATCGAGTTGGTAAGCCCTGCAAACTGCTTGTTACGCAGTGACATAAGCATGCGCGTTTACTAAACTAATCAGCCTGCAATTTTGCCCTCTAATTTTCTGTCATAGAATTTTTGAAAAATAAAGGGTTAAGAATGAGTACAACAGATCCCATTGCGGATATGCTAACTCGTATTAGAAATGCTGGTGTGGCGCGACAGCCTCAGGTTGCTATGCCTACCTCTAAAATGCGAGAAGCTATCGCCAAAATTTTGAAGGAGCAAGGCTTTATCCAGGACTACGAAATTTTTCCGGGCAAAGTCAACTCTACCTTGCTGCTGCACCTTAAATATACGCGTGGCCGCCGTCCCGAATTGGTAATAACCGGCATAAAGCGGGTAAGTAAGCCGGGATTGCGTGTTTACACCAAGAAAGAAGATATTCCTCGCGTTAGGAGTGGGTTAGGAATTTCTATCATTTCCACTTCGAAGGGACTGATGACCGACAGGCAGGCACGTCGGGCGGGTGTTGGTGGTGAGGTGCTTTGTTACGTTTGGTAAATCTTGCCGTCGTCGGGCTGTAATCCTGTGAATCCATCCGAGGAGTTATTATGTCGCGAGTAGGAAAGTTGCCGGTACCCGTTCCTCAAGGGGTATCAGTTACAATCAACAAGAATTCTGTTGTCGTTAAAGGTCCAAAAGGAGAGTTAACGCGAGCATTTCCTCCTGAAATTAATTTCAAGGAGGAAGAGGGGCACATCGTAGTTACGCGTAATAGTGACCACCGTACCCATCGAGCGAAGCATGGGCTCGTGCGGGCATTGCTAAACAATATGGTCGTTGGCGTCAGTAGCGGCTTCAGGCGACAGTTAAATATCGAAGGCGTTGGATATCGAGCCGTTTTGGAAGGCAAAAAACTTATCCTCAACCTCGGTTACTCACACCCGGTGGTCTTTGAGCCGCCAGAAGGCATTAGCTTTGAGGTTGATAAGTCGGGACGGGAGTTAGTTGTGGCCGGTGTTGACAAGGAAATTGTGGGAGAAATTGCGGCTCAGATTCGGCAGAAACGGCCACCAGAACCCTATAAGGGCAAAGGTGTTCGCTATGCTGGCGAACGGGTTCGCCGCAAGGCGGGCAAAGCTGGTAAAGCCAAATAGGGGCTTTAAATTTTGTTTTTTAGTTGGAGTGAACAGCGATGGCAAAAGCGAATCCAAAATATTTAGCCAGGCTGCGCAGACGGGCACGGGTACGCAAACGTTTGAGCGGAACACCAGAGCGCCCGCGCTTGAATGTGTTTAGAAGTTTAAGCCATATCTATGCCCAGGTCACCGACGATACCAAAGGTGTTACCCTGGCTGCAGCGTCCACTTTAGATTCTGACCTGCGCTCAGCAAATCAACTTGCCGGTAAATCTAAAGTTGATCAGGCCAAATTGGTGGGGAAATTGATTGCAGAGCGAGCTATCGAAGCCGGCATACGGGAAGTGGTTTTTGACCGGGGGGGCTATAAGTATCACGGTCGAGTTAAGGCCTTGGCTGACGCTTCTCGCAAAGCAGGGCTAAAGTTCTGATATTTTATAACGCTAAACAGTTGACCAAGACCTCAGGTATAGCAAGATAGTCTAATCTGGTCGAGGAGAAGTATATATGGCAAGACGCGAATTTGAAGATGCTTTAGACGAACTCGATGAACGCGTGGTACATATTGCGCGTACAGCTAAAGTTGTAAAAGGTGGTCGCCGTTTTAGCTTCCGCGCCGTTGTCGTGGTCGGTGATAAGAAGGGCAGTGTGGGTATCGGCATTGGGAAAGCGCGTGAAGTGCCGGATGCGATCCGTAAAGGATCCGAGCAAGCCAAACGCAATATGCGCAAGATTCCGATGATCGGTACGACGATTCCCCACGAAATCATCTCTCGCTTCAGTGCCGCCGAGGTTTTTTTGAAACCCGCGGCTCCCGGTACGGGTGTGATTGCCGGTGGCGGTGTGCGTGCCGTGGTCGAAGCGGCCGGCATTCACGATATATTGACCAAAAGCAAAGGAAGTTCTAACATCCTAAACGTCGTCAAAGCAACGGTAAAAGCCTTGAATGAATTGCAGGATCCGGTCGAAGTGGCGCAAAAACGGGGTTTACCGCTCAGTCAAGTACAACCATATTGGGTTCCGAGGGACAACAATGACAGGTAAGAAAGCAAAAGCCCTGAAGATCATGTTGGCTAAGAGTCCGATTGGGTACTCCCTCCGTCAGAAGAACACCGTACGGGCCTTGGGATTGCGCCGGCTCGGCCAGGTCGTAGAGCACGACGATACGCCTGTTATCAGAGGGATGATCAAAAAGGTATCGCATTTGGTTCGGGTCGACGAATAAGGTGACCCGTCGCTGCTCGCGTTTATGGTAAGCAATAAAGTTTTTAGAGCGTCTGAATGATGGAGATTGTGCGTTATGAAGTTGCATGAGTTAAAACCTGCCCCAGGAAGTAAACAACGTAGAAAACGAGTCGGCCGAGGCATGGCCTCAGGCAAAGGAAAAACATCTGGGCGCGGCATGAAGGGACAAGGTGCTCGCTCCGGCGGCGGCAAAGGCCCCTACTTTGAGGGGGGCCAACTGCCGTTGGTTCGACGGTTGCCTTTCCGTCGTGGTTTTACCAATATCTGGCGCGTTGAATTCAAACCAATCAACGTGGGCCGTTTACAGGAAAAGTTTGGCCAAGATCAGCCAGAGATAACCCCGGAGGTTATGGCCGAAGCAGGTTTAATTAAACGTTCGGATAAAGCGGTCGCTATTTTAGGCGATGGTGAGTTAAGCATGCCCTTGACGGTAAAAGCGCACCGTTTTTCTAAAAGTGCCAGGGAAAAGATTGAAGCAGCCGGGGGGAGTGTTGAAGTTCTGCCACTATCTTGATAAACAAGAATTGCTATTGCTGTTGTGATAGTGGAGTAACTCGGTGAGGAGTCGAGGCCATGATTGAGTCAGTACGAAATGCGTTCACATTACCGGACCTGCGGCGTAAAATTGTCTTTACGCTGCTAATTTTAGTGGTCTATCGTGCGGCAGCTCACGTCCCCGTTCCGGGTGTTGATCGTCTGGCCTTAGAGCAATTTCTAGAGTCCGGTGGGCAGGGCAGCACCATTGTTCAATTTTTGAACCTGCTTTCAGGTGGCGCTTTGGCTCGACTGTCCGTTATGGCGATGGGCGTTTATCCTTATATTACCGCCTCAATCATTATGCAGCTTGTCACGCCGCTCATTCCGCAGTTGCAGGAGCTTTCGAAAGAGGGTGAACAGGGTAGAAATAAGATTACAATGTACACCTATTGGCTAACCATACCGCTGGCCGTACTGCAAGCTTATGGGCAGGTCATCTTTATCCAAAGTTCTATTCCGGGTGTACTCACCAATTTTGGCTTTGGAACTGCCCCGTTGGCGACCCTGGCTACACTGATTACGATGACCGCCGGCACGATGATTGCCGTTTGGCTGGGCGAACTCATCACCGAGCAAGGCGTTGGCAACGGCGTTTCAATTATTATCTTCGGTGGAATTGTTGCGGAACTTCCAAACCAGATTGCTTCCTTCATAAGCAGGCAAGAGTGGGCCAATCTGGCCCTGTTTGCCCTTATTACGGTTCTGACTATTGCCGTGATTGCTTTTGTGCAGGAGGGGCAGCGTCGTCTGCCGGTCCAATATGGCAAGCGCGTGCGGGGAACGAAAGTGTATGGTGGTCAGAGTTCCCATATCCCTTTGCGGGTTAATAGCGCCGGCATGATCCCGCTCATCTTTGCTCAGTCTATTATGATATTCCCTTCAGCTATGGCTAGCTACTTTACGGTAAGCAGCACGCCATTTGTTGCCGGCCTGGCCAATAGTGTCGTAAGATTTTTCAGTCCAAGTCCAGGTGCCTGGCCCTACTGGGTGCTTTACTTCGTTTTGGTGGTTGGTTTTACTTACTTCTACACGGATGTAATTTTTAAGCAGCAGAACCTGGCCGATAATTTGCAGCGCCAGGGCGGTTTTATTCCAGGGCTTCGACCGGGCAAGCGGACCGAATCGTATCTCAATGCCGTGTTACAACGCATCACCTTGGTGGGAGCTTTGATGCTGGGCTTTGTTGCAATATTACCCTGGATCGTTAACATTATACCGGGAGTTGCCCAAAGTGGTACCCAAACCCAAGCACTGCTAATTACGAGTACGGGCTTGTTAATTGTGGTTGGCGTTGTGTTGGATACGATAAGGCAGCTTGAAGCTCAGTTACTTATGAGAAACTATGAAGGATTTATCAGTTGACTTGGCGGTTCGTTTTTTCTGATAAACCCAGCGTTTCGGGGTTAAAGGTCTACCCGTTGTAGTAATGTTCAGAACAAATAAACGACGAATTATTCTAAAGTCAGATGACGAAACAGCTTTGATGCGTGAGGCAGGTAAAATTGTTGCCAAAGTTCTCGATGAGATCCGTCGTCATACGCGCCCCGGCATGACAACAGGTGAAGCAGATTTAATTGCCGAAGATGCCCTGAAACGGTATGGAGCCTCGCCTGTATTTAAAGGTTATCCTAATCAGCGGGAAGGTTTTCCACCTTTTCCGGCGACGATCACAGCTTGCATCAATAATGAGTTAGTGCACGGCATTCCCAGCGCCGATAGAGTGTTGCAAGAGGGAGATATTTTTAGCGTAGATTGTGGGGCATATTATCGCGGCTGGATTGGTGATGCCGCCATGACGATCCCGGTGGGTGAAATCTCTGCAGAGGCTCAGCGTTTGGTTGCAGTCACCGAGCAGTCGTTATTTGAAGGTATCGCTCAGGGGCGCTTGGGTAATCGCACTGAAGATATTTCAGCGGCGATTCAGGAGTATGTTGAAAAACAGGGCTACACTGTGGTCCGAGAGTATACCGGGCACGGGGTCGGACGCAGCATGCACGAAGGTCCGCAAGTGCCAAACTTTGGCCAACGTGGTAAAGGGGTCCGCTTAAAGAAGGGCATGACCATAGCCTTAGAACCAATGGTAAATGTTGGAACTTGGAAAACTGAGTTATTAGATGACCACTGGACGGTTGTAACGGCTGACGGAAAACTCTCGGCCCACTTTGAGCATTCTTTGGCTATCACTGACGGGGAACCGTATATTCTAACAAGCTTGTAAGATAACCCGGCTAAGTTGGGATTGGGTTTTAACGTAAGATATGGTTTGAAGGGCAAGTTAACAGCTTGTCCTTTAAGCCGTTTGTCGATTTATATACCGAGTAACGTAGTGTAGTTCGATACGGGAAGGAACAACATCATGAAAGTCAAACCTTCGGTTAAACGCAGATGTGATAATTGTAAAATTATAAAACGTCGCGGTGTTGTGCGCGTAATCTGTACCAACCCCCGGCATAAACAGCGTCAAGGATAAGGAGAAACGTTATGGCCCGTATTGCCAGTGTAGACTTGCCTCGCGAGAAGCGTGTTGAGATCGGGTTAACCTATATTTATGGCGTTGGTCTGACCAGCAGTAGGAATATTTTAGGTACCACCGGTATTAACCCAGACACCCGCGTTAAGGATTTGTCCGAAGAAGAGGTAATTCGCTTGCGCGAAGTCATTGACCGTGATTACGTGGTTGAGGGCGACTTGCGGCGTGAAGTTGGACTGAACATAAAGCGGCTGCAGGAGATTGGCTGCTATCGTGGTTTGCGGCACCGGCGAAATTTGCCCGTCCGCGGTCAGCGAACGCGGACCAATGCCCGGACCAAGCGTGGAACTCGACGCACGGTGGCGGGTAAGAAACGCGCTGCTCGCAAGTAGTATGCTCGCAAGTAGTAACCGGCAGTTGCTGGCGGTTTAGCGTTACCGGCGTCTGAACGGTTGTTGAATTAGTAACCTTTAGGAAGAGGACTATGGCAAAACAAAGAGCTCGATCCCGCGCAGGCGGTAAAAAAGAAAAGAAAAATATTGCATACGGTCGTGCCTATATTCACGCGACGTTTAACAACACGATTATTACGATTACAGACCAACTGGGTAATGTAATCTCGTGGGCGAGTGGCGGTACAAGCGGTTTCAAAGGTTCTCGAAAGAGTACGCCCTACGCAGCCCACCTGGCCGCCAGAAACGCCGCTAAATCCGCTCAAGAGCACGGGATGCGCGAATTAGATGTATTTGTCAAAGGGCCTGGACCTGGTCGCGAGGCCGCCATTCGGGCGCTGCAAGCGGCTGAAATGAAATTAGTTTC
>JBFGLD010000119.1:0-9691 GCA_041576335.1 Anaerolineae bacterium
AGATGCAGCTGCCCTGCTGCACGATTTAGGAACCATTATTAGCTACCGCAGCCATCACAAGCATTCCCAAACGCTCATTGCCAACAGCGGTCTGCCCGGCTATTCTCCCCGTGAAATCGCCCTCATCGCGCTGCTGGCCCGTTACCACCGGGTCGGCAAGCCAAGCACGTCAGAATACAAGCTGCTATTTCACGACGAGGATAACACTCTACTGACCCGCCTCGCGGCAATTTTACGCCTGGCCGAGTTTTTGGAACGGGGGCGGAATGCCACCATCGATGATATTATTGCTGTCTGGGACGAGCAGAATCTGCGTCTGACCCTGATCGCCGATGAATTTCCTGCCGTTGAACTGTGGGAAGCCGAGCGTAATGCCGTTGAGCTAATGGAGGCGGCGTTTGACCGCCGCGTTTTGCTAGACAGTACCGCTGCCCCGAGCGAATGGCCGGCCGGCTGATGAAGACACCGCTGATCATATTTTTGATCGCCCTGGTAATTCGCCTAGCCGCCATTCTAATCTGGCAATTTGATGGGCTTTATGGGCAAGACCCGTTTGCTTACCTGCAGCAAGCTTTTGCCGCCGTTGACAACCTGCCCCGGGGCCAACCTCCACCCACATCCTTTTTCTGGCCAAATGGCTACCCGCTGTTGATCGCCCTATTAATCCCGATTTTCGGGAAAACGGCCCTGGCCGGCCAGCTGGCTGCTCTGCTCAGCGGATCATTGCTGGCATCATTAACCTATGGGCTAACAAGAGATCTATGGGCAGCAGAGCAGAGGCCGGCCGCCAGCCGGCCACACGTCCAAAATGGAGAAACCGCCGGCCTCCTGGCCGGCCTCATCATCGCAGTCGCCGGCCAACCCATTCTCTCATCGATCGTGGTCATGGCCGATATGCCGGCCCTTATGTGGGCAACCCTGTCGGCTTGGTGTTTCGTTCGGGCCACTACTTTGAAGCAATCGCATCGCTTATCACCCCAAAAAAAGTCTGCTCTTTGGTTGTTAGCGGCCGGCACAACCCTGGCCCTGGCTATCATCTCCCGCTGGGTCTACGTCTTGATCGTGCCGGCATTGGGCTTGTACACTCTGTTCCGGGTATACCACAGGCGCGCTGCCTGGTGGCCACTGCTGCCGGCCGTTCTGGGCGGCACACTTATCTTAGCACCACAACTATGGTGGAGTCTCAACAAACCGGACGGTGTCTGGCATAGTTGGCTCTTAGGCTGGCGACCGGTAAATTTCTTCCAGCGCCAGTTCGAAAATATAGACGGTCACTTCTTCTATCAACTTCCCATTGGCGTGTACTATGCACAGCCCGCCGGCCATCCTGCTTATATCTTCCCCCTGCTGGGGCCGGCTGCCCTGTGGGGCTTATGGCGGCTGTGGCGAACCAAGCAGTGGAGTACACTTATTTTGCTATTAGGCTGGATAATGCCTGTCTACCTCTTTTTGGGCGGTATTCCCTACCAAAACTTTCGATTCGGTTTGAGCCATTACGTGCCCATAGTTGTTCTGACCGGTTTCGGCCTGGGCGACCTGCTGCACCGGCGCTCAGCGTCTCCCGGCAAAAGATCACTCCGGTTAATTGGCAGGCCTACCGTCTTGAAAGCAATTATTGCTCTGTCCTTGCTGGGTATGCTCGCCTGGGCTTATCCTATGCTGGACAGGTTTCTGACCACCCAAAACCAGGCCAAAATAATCGCCCGTCAGGTCGGGTATACGCTCCCCCCAAAAGCAACGCTTCTAACGTTTGGGCTGACCTTGACCCTCCGGCATTACACCCAGCTTAATACCCTAGAACTCTTCTACCTGGACGAAGCCGCCCTCAATAATCTGACCGGGACCCAAACGCCAATTTATCTGCTCCTCGATTTGCACAACGTCGAACGACAATGGCCCGGTCGCCCCCCTCAGCGCAATTACCAGTGGCTACGAACCAATACGGTCCTAACGGCAATCGAAGCGTTTCCGCCTTATGTATTATTTAGGGTGGAGCGACAAAAAAGGACTTGATAAATTTCTTTGCGTCAATTTAGATGAGCATAGTATAATTTGGCCGGGATAGGGGATGAAGCCAACATGAGTAATCGACCCAAAAGTAAGATTGTGGCTTTGGCCGGCGGCGTGGGCGGGGCCAAGCTGGCCTACGGGCTGGCCCAAATCGTTCCGCCAGAGAGTTTGACGATCATTGTCAATACCGGCGATGACTTTGAACATTTGGGTCTGCATATTTCCCCGGATTTGGATACCGTCATGTATACCTTGGCCGGTATTGTCAATCCTGTTACGGGCTGGGGTATCAAAGGGGACACTTGGAATACAATGGCCGCGCTAGCTCGCTATGGCGGTCCGACTTGGTTTCAACTTGGAGATCGGGATTTAGCCACCCACCTCCTGCGCAGCAAATGGCTACGCGAAGGTTACCCCTACAATTGGATTACTAAAGAGCTAAGCCGTCGCTTGGGTGTGAACTGTACACTACTGCCCATGAGCGAGGACCCGATCCGGACAATCATCCAAACAAAGGCGGGGGAACTTGAATTTCAGGACTATTTTGTGCGACAAAAGTGGGAACCTGTCGTGACCGGCATTCGATTCGATGGCGCTGATACAGCTAACCCAAGCCGCGAGGTCATTAGTGCGATCCGCGAAGCTGACGTGATTGTGTTTTGTCCCAGCAATCCCCTTATTAGCATCGATCCTATTCTGTCCATGCCCAGCCTGCGGCGAATCGTTGCCGCCAGTCGCGCCTCGAAGGTTGGCGTGTCGCCAATTATCGGGGCTAGGGCTATCAAAGGCCCGGCAGCCAAGATGATGCGGGAGTTGGGGCTGGAGGTTTCTCCGGTGGGTGTGGCCCGCCACTTGCGTGCGGTGTTAACCCGCTTTGTCATTGACCACACCGATGAAGCTTATCAGGATGACCTCACCGATGTGGGGCTGCCCACTCTCGTCACGGCAACCGTCATGCAGCGAATTGAAGATCGGGTCAGGCTGGCAGCGGAGGTTTTGGCATTTGCCACGGCCTAGAAAACGACCCCGATATTTACTCCGATCTTTCCACAGCCAAGCAATTGGCAATTAATGGTTCCTCAAAATTTAGAACCGGCACCATGAAGTTTCCAAGGCGAATGGCCAGGTAGGCGCTTTCACCTCCGTCGAAGCGCATAGCCCGGTCAACCACAAGACCCCATTTTTGTCCGAGCTCGATAATGTTTTGGGCGTGTTCTTCCAGAGTCAGGCCGTACGAAACCGTCAAGAACATATACTTACGATCCTTGCTCAGCGCTGCACTGACCTTAGCCCAGCGCGTATCGCGATAATATTCCAACGCATCTTCATCAAACCACTCCTGCTCTGGGTTGTAATTGTATTCACCATTCCACAAAAAAATGGGGCCCCCGCCAAATGAAATACTTGTCCGATCGTAGGCTGCCCGCTTGCGGATGACATCAATATCGAAACGGCCATTACGTTCAAATAATGCAGCCCGCCCCAAGTGAAAAAAGAGGTCCCGGCCAGTTTCAGTTTTATTACTGCCGTTTAGCCCATGATAATCGGCGTCAATCACGACCAACGAATTGGCCGACTGACAATAAGAGGGAGTAATCAAAGTTTCGCGATCATCCCCGGTGGGAATGATGTTGCGTAAGGTGTGCCCCGGTTCTTTCAAGTCGATGACTACGTGGTGCACATTATCGTACACAATATAGACAATTCCCGGCGCAATTTGAAACGTCTCCTGCGACAGGGCGATCGTTTGTAAACGGGCCAAGGTGGCCTCATCGGCCTGCAACAGGGTGTTGAGTTCCGCATCGGAGAAATCATGATTTTGAGGACACTCGTCACACACCCGGCGGACATGTGGTTCGGAGGCCAACCGTAGAGCCGAATCGTATTCGACCGTTGGTCGTGGGCTGGCGGCGAGATCGCAGCCGGCCGCATTACATTGAGCCAGATCTAACGTAGGCGTGGGACTCGGAGAAGGGGAGGGCGTTGCTGTTGGAGGTGACAATTGGGTCGGCCGTGGTAACGACGTTGATTCTGCCGGGGCTTTAAACGAAGCCGTTTCAGTTATCTTTGCTGTGTCATCCGGCAGCTGTTCCGGGTTGATGGTAAGTGTGGCGGTCGGGTCAGTGATCGGATTGCGGCCGCTTAACAGCGCACTAACATAGCGAGCCTGTCTTCCGGAAAAACTAAAGGCAACCAGGCCCAGCAGGATGAGTACGCCCATAGCAATGGCAAGTCGGGGCAGTTTACCGTGCTGATTATCGTGGTCCATTCAAACGAGTCTCCTACGGCTGTGAACACGCAGATCAAGAAATGCTGCAAAAAAAAGAAGCCGGAAGTCTAAAACGTTGAACCAAGCGCGTTGTGGCGAGTTCCAACCTTTCCATTTGCAATCTTCCGGATCTTAATCCTACTCCCTTACAACTACATTATACGGGAATTATCGAGCCTTCCTTCATACATAACATTTTCGTCAACCATGCGGCGTTGTCAACTCAGATTGCCACGATATTTCTGTTTCGTAATGGCTGAGGATCTCGTTACGAATTGTGGCGGCGGAGACGCCCGCGCTAACGATAG
Organism: Anaerolineae bacterium; assembly: GCA_041576335.1. Taxonomy (GTDB): domain Bacteria; phylum Chloroflexota; class Anaerolineae; order 4572-78; family J111; genus JANQQF01. The sequence goes on from JBFGLD010000119.1 coordinate 4,588, forward strand.
CCAGAACGCCGCACAGGCCCATCATAACTCGAAAGGCATCAACAAACGCCTGATCGATAGCCGTTTCAATGCCCCCAACCAAATTAGACTCAACCGTGGCCGGCGCTTCGGCGCCCCCCAATTTTAGGGCTTCCTCTTTCAATAGCTGGTGGTCTTGCTCCGCGAGGCGCAGATCTTGAGTTTCTACTTCGAGTGAGGCCGTGAATTGGAGCACCATTAGAAAACCCAACAGGGCAACGGCCAACATCGTGCCGACTCGAGAAACCGCATTGCTGACCCCCGAAGCTAATCCCGAAAGATGGGTCGGTACGGTCGCCAGGGCTACCGTAGTTAAAGGGGCCACAGTAATCCCCAAGCCGACGCCAAAAACGATCGTCGCCGGAAAGAAGGTGAGCCAATAGTTGGCCTCTACGCCGGGGATCATATACAAAAAGAATCCGGCGGCAATAATCAAAGGCCCCGCAATCATCAATAAGCGAGGGCCAAATTTATCGGCAAAGTTGCCGGCCCAACGCGAGATTAAAAACAGCAAGATGATGATCGGCATAAACGCGGCCCCTGCAGTCGTAGCGGAAAACCCCTGAATCTGCTGCAAATTCAAAGTCAGGAAAAAGAATACGCCGCTCATTGCGAAATACAAGACAAAGGTCATCGTTGTAACGCCGCTAAAGGCTCGGTCCTTGAACAGCGAAAAAGGTATCATCGGGTGTTTTGTTTTTGCTTCGACCAAGCCAAAGCCCGCCAAGAAGACCAAACTGGCCACGATAGAGACCCACACTAAAGGATCCGCCCAACCTCTTTTCGGGCCTTCGATCAGCCCAAAAATCAAGCCGCCCAAACCCAGGGTGATTAGCCCAGCCCCTAGCCAATCCTGGCTTTCGGGCGCAGCTTCACTTTTACTTTCAGGAATATAGCGTAGGCTCAGAAAAAGGGTAATCAAACCCAGCGGCAGGTTGATGTAAAAGGCCGCTCGCCAAGAGACGTTATCGACCAACCAACCGCCCAAAAGTGGGCCAATGGCGGTCGTAATCGGCGTAAAAGCCGACCATGTGCCAACCACTTTACCTCTAATAGCGGCGGGGAAGGTAGCATTTAAGATCGCCAGGCTGCCGGGCAGCATAATTGCGCCAAAAATACCCTGAAAAATTCGGGCCAAGATTAGCTGATTCAAACTATTTGCCGCGCCACACGCCACCGAGGCCGCGGCAAAACCCAGCAGGCCAATATTAAATAATTTTTTTCGCCCGTAACGATCGCTAAGCGAACCGGCTACCAGAATAGGGACGGTTAAGAAAAGGATGTAAATATCAATTAACCACTGCAGGCCGCTAACCGAGGCCCTGAATTCCTGCTGGATCTGGGGCAAAGCAACGGTTACTATCGTACCATCTAAATAAACCATACCGGCCCCAATGATGGTGGCCGCTAATATTAAGTTACCACGCTTAGAGTTAAATTCCGCTGGTGAAGTATTGACAGGTTGAGAATTATTCACAAGAATCTATTACCTTCAAACGCAGTCGCGCTATTACCACAAAATCAAGGGCCCCAACGTGTTGGAGCCCTGTTGACATTCAGGGGATAGTCATTACCGCTGCGCCGCGTCGGATTCCATCAAACCGGGCTGCCGGTTAGGTTGGTTATCGTGGCAGCTTTACAGCTTATGTATTTTCTTCAATTGCCCCAGCAAGCCCGACACATCCGGTTCGGCGTAAGGATGGGCGCCAATTGGATCATCGCATGTTGCCTTGGACGCCATTAGAGCCCGGAACGTATTGCCCACGCCGGGAGCTAACACATCGAGATTATAGCCACCCTCGAGCGTAAAAACAATTCGTCCGTCACAAAGTTCGGCCGCCAAATCTATCAAACTGTGACACAACTTATGATAGCCGGCTAGGCTCAGGCCAATATCAGCCAGGGGATCTTGCCAGTGAGCATCAAACCCCGCTGACACTAGAATGAGTTCGGGCTGAAAACGCCGGATCAGCGGCACCACCACTTCACCATAGAGCCGCTCGAAGCCGGCGTCTCCGGTATGCGGCACGAGCGGAATATTCACTTTTGTACCTTTGCCCTTTCCAACCCCAATCTCCTCCAAGCCCCCGGTCCCGGGATAGAAGGGATATTGATGGCTCGAGACAAACAAAATGGTCGGATCATCATCCAAAATATCTTGCGTGCCATTGCCATGATGCACGTCAAAATCGATTATGGCAATCCGCGCCAAGCCTTTTTCTGCCTGGGCTGCCCGCGCGGCAATTGCCACTGTGCCGAATAGACAAAAGCCCATAGCCTGCATCGGAACCGCATGGTGACCGGGCGGCCGGACCAGAGCGAAAGCATTGCCCAAAGTTCCATCAATTACGGCCGATACCAACTCGACCAACCCGCCCGCGGCGTGACGGGCGGCATCATACGAGAATTCGTTGGTGTAGGTATCGGCATCTAACCGTCCCCCGCCCTCACGACTCACCCGCTCAACCAATTCAATGTAATACGGATGATGGCAGCGCAGCAGCTCCTCCTCGGTGGCCGGCCGGCTGGGTAACCGCGTCAGCGCCGAAAGCAGGTTGTGCTCTTTCAAATAACGAAAAATAGCCACCAGGCGATTAGCATTTTCCGGATGGCCCGCCAAATTGTGTTTGAAAAAAATCTCTTCAAAGACAAAGCCGGTGGGCATAGGTTGTACTCCAGACATCATTATAATGAGTTCAATGGCGAGGCTGTCGAGCTAGGGACCCTATCCCGGTAGAACAAAGTGCGCGTCGTGAAATTTCTAGCCGACCAGAGTATAGCACGCTCATCCCGGACTGACAATCTACCGGGCCAAAGCAGGGCTACATTATCAAGAAAATTAGACACTGTTCATCATCAATGCTGACTGAACGATGCGCCGCATCGTCGGGTGCCGAGCTCGATGATTATTAAGGCTTAAAGGCAGACTGCGACTGCTGTTTCAACTGTGGCAAAACATCTGCCGTTAATGCTTTCATCTTTGCCTCACTTTTGTTGTATAATATGTTTGCCGGCCCCAGACAGAACTGAACACCACAACAAAGGGTCTGTCCTAAATTTTTGGAAAAGAGTGGCCCAGTCTGGAAATAAGCGTTCTTTTACGCCGATACATTTCTCTTGAAGACTGGGCCAGTCTGGTATGACTGAAACTCGCCTAAAATCTGGGACACACCCCACAACAAACCTGCACCGTGTTGCGCCGTGTTTTATAGCTGGTATAATGGTCCAATCTAGCAATACGAAGGAGCTTCCCCAAAGTTATGAAGGTTGTACAAACGTTTGTCGAAAAACTGAGCCGCAATGTTGAACGAGTTATTATAGGTAAGAATCGAGCCATTGAAGAAACGTTGCTGGCATTGCTCTGTAAAGGGCATATTCTCATCGAAGACGTGCCCGGTACCGGCAAAACGATGTTAGCTCGATCAGTGGCCCGGTCTATCGGCTGCTCGTTCCGGCGGATTCAATTTACGCCGGATATGCTTCCCAGTGACGTCACTGGCGTGTCCGTATTTAACCAAAAAACACACGAATTTGAATTTCGACCGGGGCCGGTTTTTGCCCAGATCCTGCTAGCTGACGAAATAAATCGTGCTACGCCCAAAACCCAAAGTGCCCTCCTGGAGTCGATGGATGAGCAGCAGGTGACTGTTGATGGCGCCACTTACAGCTTGGACGATCCTTTTTTGGTGCTGGCAACCCAAAATCCGATAGAGTACGAGGGCACCTTTCCCCTGCCCGAGGCCCAACTTGATCGCTTCATGTTACGAATCCGCCTGGGCTACCCCGACAAGGACAGCGAGGTGGCCATGCTAGGGGCCCAACAATTTACCCATCCGATAACGCAACTCGAGCAAGTTGTCAGCCGGCAAGAGTTGGTCGAAGCCCAAGAAACCGTTAAGCAGGTTTATGCCGACGAGCTCATTAAAGAGTATGTTGTCAACCTGTGCAGAGCCACCCGCGAGCACCCGGACGTCTACCTCGGCGCAAGCCCGCGGGGAAGCTTGGCACTTTACCGGACGGGTCAAGCTCTGGCCGCGATTAGACAGCGAGATTATGTGATCCCTGATGATATCAAATATTTGGTTGAGACCACGCTGGCCCACCGGTTAATCATAAGCCCCGCGGCTCGAATCAAAAATGTTGACCCCAGAGAGGTAATTCAGGATATTGTTTCTACGGTGCCCGTGCCGGGCGCGCGAGTCGCGAGTCGATAACAAACCTATAGACGGTACAAAAGGAGCCATTCTTGCGCAGCCTTGAACGAAGCTGGGTTTTATTTGTTATGTGGCTGGTATCCCTGGTCGCCGCGTTATCGGTCGGGAATGCCATCTTTTTTAGTCTAACTTATCTATTTACGACCATTTTGTTATTCTCCTTCTTGTGGGCCTGGCTCAACGTAAATCTGGTCCGGGTGACTCGGCATATTCGAACGCGTCACGTGGTGTCCGGCGGCTTTGTTGAAGAGCGTTTTGTGATTGAAAATACCAGTCGGCTGCCCAAATTGTGGCTTGAAGTGAGAGATCAGTCGGATTTACCAAATCATCGCGCCAGTCGGGTTGTGTCTAATCTGGGCGGTAAACGCCAGCAGAGTTGGCACGTGCGCACACCCTGTTACCAGCGCGGACGGTTCACTCTGGGGCCTGTGACCCTCTCCAGCGGTGACCCGTTCGGCCTGTTTTTGTTCACCAAAGATTTGTCCGGCTTTACCTCATATGTCGTAATTTACCCGATGGCAGTTACTCTGCCCAATTTTCAACCGCCCGTGGGTGAACAAACCGGTGGGGAAGCCCTGCGTCGACGGACACACTATGTCACGACCAACGTATCAGGTATCCGTGAATACGTCTACGGCGACAGTATGAACCGTATCCACTGGCGCAGTACCGCCCGCACCGGGCGCATGATGGTGAAAGAGTTTGAGTTAGATCCCATGGCCGACGTATGGGTTTTCCTCGATCTTGAACGCCGAGTGCAGGCCGGACTCCGTTACGACGAACTTACACCCCCGCCACTGCCCGAGGTGCATTGGGAAAAACTACCGGAGTTTGAGTTACCGCCCAGCACCGAAGAGTATGCCGTCACCGTG
>JBFGLD010000120.1:0-9676 GCA_041576335.1 Anaerolineae bacterium
AGGTGGCCACTGTAACTATCGGGCTCAGGCGGCGCAGTCGCCACAGGTCCAACCCCCACCAGGTCGTGGCTGCCAGCGCAAGCAGAGCCAGTGTCGTCGGGAAAGCCAGCCACCAGAAAAGCTCACGCTTCCCCTCTCCTCTGCCAGCAGAGGGTAGGCCAGGGGTCGCTCCCAAGTCAGGCGGGCTAGCCGGGACATGCTCACCCTCACGCTCGATGGCCGGCCGGCCACCGGTCGGCTCGAAATTGACCCAGCCAATCTCCGGAAAATAGATTTCGACCCAGGAGTGGGCCTCGGCTTCGCTGACGACATAGCGATGGCTGCCGGGGTCGTAAGTGCCGTTGATATAGCCGATGGCCAGTCGCGCGGGTAAACCGGCCGCGCGAGCCATCACCACCATGCTTGTGGCGTAGTAGTCGCAGTAGCCCTGCTGCAGGTCGAATAGAAAATAATCGACGATGTCCCGGTTACGCGGTGGTGAAGGTAAGTCGAGCGTATAAGGAAAGGTTCGTAGATAGCTTTCGAGCGCCTTGGCCCGGTCGTAAGGCGTTGGCGCCGTGGCCGTGAGGTTACGAGCCAGGGTCAAGACTCGGTTAGGCACGCTGTCGGGCAGGCGTAGGTAGCGCACAGCGACCCAGTCCGGGTAGTTGCTCCCGGCCGACTTCAATTGTTCTACGCTCGCCTCCGGGAGTCGAGACTCAACCCGATAGGCCGGGGTTTGAAGGGTAGCACCAAACATGTCGCCGTCGCTGCGCCAGGCTAGGCTAATATTCTGGTCAACCGTGACGGGTTGGCCGGCAGCATAGAGCAGGCCGCCCAAGTCGGCCGTGATCCGAATGTCCTGGCGCAAGATTCGCTCCCGGGAACCGCCGGCCGCAATGATCGGACTGCCGGCTGTACGCTCGGTTGTTGAAGTGGGGCTGGTTAACCAACCCCGGCCGGCATAAAAGTCGTAGGTGAGGCTCCGCCAGTAGTAACGGGGTGCCGCCTCATTCGGCGTTGCGGGCGGCGCATCATCAGTTTGAATCACCAGCACGATCTGCTCCGAAAGCTCCGGTCCGGAACCCAGCAGATGGCGGCGGGGCAAGCCGCCCACGCGCACCGGGTCGAAGCCGGTGGCCGATCGATCGGATTTTGACTCCAGGCCCAGGGCGTCTGCCGCCCGCTCACCCCGCGGAACTGTCTCGCCCCAGATAAGGCGTTGAGTAAATTGGGTAAAGGGGCGAATGGGATAGAAAGGCAGGAGGGTGGCAAACAGCACCAAGGCCAGCGAAAGTGACATGCTGGCGATAGCTAGGTCCGTACGAAGCTCCAGGGAAAAACTAACGTCGGTTAACCGCCAGTGACGCTCACGCGCCTGATGCCCGACCAATGGTATGAGCAGCAGAGTTGCTCCCAGAAAGGGTGCCAGCGGCGTGGGCGGCTCGCGCGTATGCGCCAAGATGGTGACCAAAAGGGCACCTGCCGGGGTCAATGCTAACAGCGGCTGAGTTCGTCGTCGCACCATCCAACCGGCCCAGGTAGCCACTACCCACAGGGCCAAGCCCCAGATGAGCGTCGTAACTACCGGATCAAAGGCCGGCTGGCCTGTGGCCAAAGCATAACCCCAATCGGATAAACGGAGGCGTAGGGTATTGAGACGTGTGACCAGCTGGTCGATGACGCGTGCGGCCGGGGCCAACTCCGGCGAGCCGGTCACCGGCCAGTTCCAGAGACCGGAAACAAAGTTGAACCCCACCTGAGCCATGGTTTGGACTGTCTGGCCCAGCTGCCCCACCCAAAATACCAGCATCTCGCTGCCGAGTACCAGGGCCACTACGCCGGCTAACCAATCGGGTAAGGGGGATTTCGCCAAAACCCAACCGAGCAGCACGCCCAAAAACACAATTGTCAGCATCAAGCCGGGGTCAAAGCTGCGGCTGACGATTGCTAATCCTTGCAGTACGCTGCCCAGCGCAATAAAGAGCAGCAGCAGCGACAGGAAGGTCGAAACACCCAAGCGGTGGATAAGCCAAGTTAAGAGACGGATGACCATCATTTATCCCCCAGCTTCCGCCAGGCCATCTCGCGCGGTCGTCTAACGGCCACGGCGCGGCCCAAAGGTGAAATGCGCCATTCCCACTGTCCCCGATGGCCGGGACGGCTTTCGGGCCGGTCGAGGAGATCGGGCCCGATCACGTGATGGACGATGCCCAAATCGGCCATCAGCAACTGCACGGCTTTTGGCTTGCCTGTGCCGCCGAAAGCCACCGGATCGAGCAGCAGGACAGTGGCTACGGCCCCGCGCCGGAGCAAGGGGGTTAAGGCTTCAATCCATTGGCTGTCCGTGGCAGGGGTAATAATGATCAAGCTGGCCAACCGGCCCAGAGGAAGCTGGGTCAGCAAGTCGGCCAGCGAGTGCAGGCCAAGGCGGGCCACGGCCAAGGCCCGCAAAATTTGCCAGCGCTGGCCATCGCCCTGTGCCGGTGGCAGCCAGACCAAGTCTTGGCCGTAAGCCATCAAGCCCACTGCGCGGCCTGTTCGCAGCCCGCGATCGGCGAGTGATGCGGTCAAGATGACGCCGTGTTCCTCGGTTGAGGATTGCCCCTGACCGGCTTGGACGCGGTCCTCTAAGTCTAAAATGATCCACCAATCGCCGGCCGGCGTATTTTGGAACTGGCGTACGAAGAGGGCGCTGCGCCGGGCTGTGGTGGGCCAGTGAATCGCGTGCAGGCTGTCGCCCGGAACATAGGCTCGCACCCCCTCAGCGCTAACGGTCTGTTCCAGGGCGTGCTGGTGGGAGCGTCCCTCACCGGCACGCCCACCCGGCGCCACCTCGATGGTGGGCAAGGGCACGACCGGCGGCGTAACGGTTAGGGTGACGGAGTCGGGATTGTGGAGGCTGACGGTGTAAAGGCCAAAGGGGTCCTCGGCGCGCAGGCTCGTAGGCCCGAGGGTGAAGATGCCGCGGCGGGTACATACCCCGCTAGTTTTCCAATGATTCTCCGAATGATAACCGACTCCGGTGACTTGACCGGCCTGATAATCGGGCAGCGTAGAGTGATCGACGACCTCAACCCAGAGAGCCGGCAGCCAACTCCTATTGGTCAAGACAAAACGTTCTTCCAGCCGGTCGCCAACTTGGGCCCACCCGTAACGCATATTTCGGTTAAGCTGTAATCCTTTGGCCAGCGAACGCGCCCAGACATAGCTTGTAAGCCATAGCCCCCCTAAACCTAGTAAAAGGGTCAGCCAGCTTTTGTGGGGTAGGGCGAGCTGGAGTACCAGCAGCACACCGACCAGGACGGGCAAGAGGCGGTTATTGCGCTTGAGGATTGGTTTAAGAGGTTGTTCCGTGTTCATCGCTGTCAGTTTCATGCGCGTACTCTGCGGGAACCCATGGTGGGCCGCAGGGCATGAAGATGTCTAAGTGCCATTTTCCACCGGAAAGTCGTTAGGCTAATAAATAATTAGCCCGTTTCGGTTAGTACAGCCAGTCACTTATCTGGAGACAGCGGAATATGCGCCCACGCCATAATTTTTGCCCTCTCGTTATTTTGCCACATTCCTAAAAAATTAAGAAATAGCGCAAGGTGCCGGTTGCCGCTAGGGCCAGGCGACAGTTACTTTTTCGCCTAGAAAAAGATGCAAAGATGACATCTGAAGTCTGTTATCTTTTTGGTGGCAGTTTGACTTCAGAAACACCAAATTTTGCATGAACGACAAAAAGAAAGGCGACCCAACATTGTTGGTCGCCTTTCTCAGATTTGGGGTAAGGAACAATAGTTAGATGAATATGATTTGGGCGCCGTCGCTCATTTCCATGAACTCCATAGCCCCGATGACGCCGTCTACGCCATCAAACAGGTCTTCCGATTCTAAGTGCATCATATCCATGGCCATACGGCAGCCGAATAATTTGCCCCCGGCGTCGTGGATCATTTCCAAAAATTCGTCGATGGGCGGGAAGTCGAGCTTGGCAATTTCCTTTTTCATCATAGTGGTGGCCAGGTCGGTCGCGCCGGGCAAAACGCCTACGATGTTGGGCATATGCATGGCCGGGTTGCCCAGGGGGGTAGCCTTTAAGTGATTCATCGTCTTCTTGTTAATCATGTCCAAACCCCAGAAGGTAAAGAACATGGTGACGTCGATGCCTTCCATCAAGGCGGCATTCGCCAAAACCAACCCCGGATAAGCCATATCGAGGGTACCTTTGGAGCAGATGATCGCTAACTTGCGGTTGCCATTTTCTGCAGACATTGTTGTATCTCCTTCACAAACCAATAAGTCGTTTTCAAATGTTGGTGATTGACCTCAGCGGTTTCCCTGACGCGATCTAAAACCGCTGCGTTGATAAAAATTGTACTTAAATACAGCCGTGCGGCTTACCTAAGCCCGAAATCCGGGCGACTTTTTTAGCCGGGCCTTTGGGGAAGAGCTGGTACAGCAGCTTGGTCGGGACACCGGCTTCTTTGGTGATTCGGCGCAGACCGGGTGCTTCGCCCATCTTATGAAAGTCCGCGCGGGAAAACTCAATCACTTTCCAGTGGCTTGGGTTTAGCTCATCAATGCCCTCTTCTTGGGCTAACGTCGCGGCGATTTCTTTGGTCCAATCATCCGGATTGACCAGGAAGCCTTCTTCATCAATTTCAACGGTTTTTCCAGCAATTTCTCGAGTAGACATGATTTTTTCTCCTAATATTTACAATGGATTATTGTTTATTGTTAATCTAATCAGCAACTGATTTAAGAACTTGCAATGTTTTAGCTAGACCTTTTCGGACCGACGGGTCATTCAACTGGCGTACAATACTCAGCAGCGAGGCGTCCACCGGTGCTTCATCTTTAACCACGTGCGCCGTGTTGCGCAGCATCGTCATAAGTTCAGGTTGGGTCATCTCTTTAACCGTTTCCAGGATGAGGACGATATTTTCACCTAACTGCTGGACATCGTCTTCGGAGAAGGAAGTAACCACCCGATCCACGATCTCCAGCCCGCCTTGCAGGAAGACAAAGTACCCTTTGCGCTCCATCTCGTCCAGACGCTGCATCAGGGTCAGGAAGGCGTCGCGGGATAAAGGGCTAACGTCCTGCACCAATTCGGTCACATTTTCCAACTGGTCGAGCATAAGCTCTAAGTTACGGGTGTTGCGCATTAGCCGCTTGAGCAGCCGCAGCACGTCCTCCATCCGAGCATGCTGCTCGACTTCCTCCAATTGTTGGACGGCCAGCCGAAAGACGTCGTTGCCAATCGGAATCAGGTCATCTTTGAGTTCGTCCCATTCCTGCTGGCGTCGTTTTTGCCGCAGAGCCTCTTCGGTCAAAAATTCTACTTGGGTAGCCAGTTTGTCCAATTTTTGGTTAAGGTCCAGCAGAGTCTGATCCGCGGTTAATACGTGCTCCATTTGATACCTCCCTTAGTTCCACTTCCCAGCCATCGACATATGAGCGGGGATAGGCATTTCTTTGCCCTTGAGTAAAACATTCCAATATATCCAGCGGAACATCATTTTGCCCCAGTGATTCATCTCCGATTCCTGCAGCAGCGAGAAGGGGCCAATGCCCGGCAGCGGGAACTTACCCGGCAGCGGCTCGACGTCGTAGTTAAAATCGATCAGGATGCCCTTACCGAAGCCCGACTCAATGTAACAGTTAGCATGGCCATCAAATTTTTCGGTCATCTCCATGCCGTCAATGTAGCGCAAGAAATTGTCGACAAAGACTTCAACCGCAAAGTGCGCGACCGAACCGGCTTTTGAAGTGGGTAGATTAGCCGCGTCGCCCAGAGCAAAGATGTTATCGTGCTCGGTTGAGAGGAAGGTGTGCTTGTCGACGGGCACGTGATTGAGCTCATCTCCGAGGCCGGAGCGCGCGATCACGTCAGCACCCATGTTGATGGGAACGGTTACCAGCAGGTCAAAAGGCACTTCATCTTCCTCGTAGGAAACGAGGACTTTTTTGTCCGGATCAACCCGTTCCACCATAAAATCAGGGACCACCTTGATATTCTTTTCTTCCAGCATGTTGCCTAATATTTTTGTGGCTCGTGGTTTGGTGAACGCGCCTGGTAGAGGCGTCACCAAAGTCAAATCGACCCGATCACGAATTCCCAGTTTGTGGAAATGCCAGTCAGCCAGGAACAGAAATTCTAACGGTGCTACAGGACATTTGATCGGCATTTCCATAATATTAAGTACCAGCCGTCCCCCTTCCCAGGTACGCAAATGTTTAGCCAGGGCAACTGCACCCTCATAGGTGTAAAAATCGTGGATAGATTTGCGCCACTCACCGTCGCCTAAGCCAGGGGTTTCGTCGGGCCGGGGATGGGTGCCGGTGGCGATGACCAGATAATCGTAATTCAGAACTCGATTATCTTTTACCAGCCGAACCCGGTTATGCTCGGGCTCAATGAGCTCGATTTCGGAAACGAACATTTCCACGCCGGGCGGGATGAAATCCCGTTTGGGCTTAATCACATCGTTCTGGCCGTAAATGCCGAATGGAATAAAGAGAAAGCCTGGTTGGTAATAATGAGTTTCATGCTGGTCGACGAGCGTGATTTTCCACTCATCTCGATCCAAAACGTGGCTTAATTTGTTGGCAACCATCGTGCCGGCGGTACCGGCACCGAGGATGACTAATTTTTTCATGGTGAAAGCTCCTATTATAATTAGCGGGTCAACCTGGCAATTGACTCCAGTTTGCCCATCAATGTGTTTCGTTCGTTGACGATGTGAGCGATGATGTCCGCGATGCGTTGTACTGTCGAAAGAACAAGGCTTTGCTGCGCCTTGTCCAGGTAAAATACTTCCGACAAATGTTCCCTTAAAGTATCCGGCTTAACGCCAAATTCGGTGGCTATCGCCCGGACTTGGTCGGCAGTAGGAGGCCAGTTAGCAGGAGCAATACCGCCGACCATAACCATCCCTTTTAGCTCGGTGCCGACCCTGACCAGTCCGCGAGCGCACAGCAGGCCTAAATGGCTGGGCGTGAATTTGGGTTCAAGATCGATGGTAACCGCCAGGGTGCGCCAACTGTCAATGCATTTTTGCAGCGCATTGGGTACTTCGCTGACGGCCAGGAACAGGCCGCAGGGATTGCTGACGTCGGTGATGGGTTTACCCGCCATATCGGTGACAACGAGCATAATCCCCAGTGTATCGGCGAAGGTATCTTGAATAAGCTGGACACACTCTAGCGGCAAGAGATCGGCCAAGCTGCTTGTCGACGTTTCTGGCTGCACCGGGACTGCCGGCGCCTGATGGTTTAGCCAACGCGCCACCTGGTCGCTGGGAAAGCGCCACTGTTTGCCGACCTTAATTGCCGGCAGCTGCTGCTTTTCCGCCATCCGGTAGACTGTCGAGCGATCCACCTGCAGTAAGTTCTGAATATCTTTGGCCGTCAGCATTTCAGTCATCATCCACCCACTTGTGAAAAAATAAACTATATATATCATACTGCTGTTCCTGCCTAAATAATAGTGACATGTGTCACATTTTTTAGGTGACATGTGTCACTATCTGCATTGTATGCATTTGTTGCTGACAATGCAGATAGTGCAGCTGCACACGAAGCGTGGATCAGACAGGATTACGGAGGTCTCGAACCCATTACAATCAAAAGTTTGGACCTTTTGACGCGGAGCCGGGTAGCGGACTAGAGTCCGTTCAAGACTTGTCGGCACTGATAAACAATGCTATTATCACATTATGGCCGATTTTATCCGTGAGATTTTTGCTGCGAATCGGGTGATTATCCTGTTTGTCTACGGGCAGGTTTTTTTTGTGTTGGGTCTGGTTATTGCCCTCCAATCTTGGCAGCACAGCCGGTTGGCACTGGCCCGACATCTAAAATGGCTAGCCCTATTTGGCTTTACTCATGGGCTGCACGAATGGGGTGATGTCTTCATTCCGCTGCAGGCCCAGTACCTGGGCGAGTCGCTGATTGAGCTACTGCTGGTATTACAGGCGATGTTACTGGCGATTTCGTTTGCTTGTCTATTTCAGTTTGGGGTCGAGAATTTGCGCCCATTACCGGATAAACAAGCGTGGCTGCGCTATTTACCGGGCGCGGCTTTGGTTTTGTGGATTTTTGTGGCTTTTGGGCCAACGCTAAGCACCACCGGCGACGCGATTAGCTGGGCTCGTTTGAACAGCATCTGGGCGCGTTACACCATGGGCTTTCCCGGGGCCGTCTTAGCCGCAATTAGCCTGCGCCGCCAGGCTCGAAACTTAACCGCGCCGGTAGAAATGCCCCGTATCTGGAGGACTTTACAGATAGCCGGGCTGGCTTTGGCCGGCTACGCGCTGGTGGGCGGCCTGGCGGTTCCGCCGGCAAATTTTATCCCGGTAAAATGGTTTAATGCGGACCTTTTGGAGCAGTGGACCCTCATTCCGGTGCAGGTTTATCGCAGTGGGTTGGGGTTGATTTTGACTTTGGCTATTTTTCGGGCCTTGGGTGTGTTTCAGGTTGAGTTGGACCGCCGCTTAAGCCATATGGAAGAAGCCCAGGTGCTGATTGCCGAACGAGAGCGCATCGGCCGCGAATTGCACGATGGGACGCTGCAGACCATCTATGCTGCCGGTCTATTACTGCAAACCTCCGGCAAAGAGTTGGCCCAGACGAAGTGTCCTCCCAAAAGTTTGTCTCAGCTACGGCAAAGCGTGGCCTTACTTAACGACGCTGTGGCCGACATTCGAGGTTATATTGGCACGCTGCGGGCTCAACCGAATACCCGCAGCTTAGTCGCCGGGCTGCACGAGTTGGTTACGGTCGGCCATCTACGATCGCTGGTTGAAATAGATTTGGATGTGTCCTTACCACAAAATCAGCCGATTACTCCGGCCCAGGTGGGTCATCTACTAGCGATCACTAATGAAGCGCTGAGCAACGTGGCTCGGCATGCCCGTGCCACCAAGATCCGTTTGACGGCCAAGATCGTTGATAACCGGCTCTGTCTGGAGATACAAGACGACGGTCGTGGTTTGCCTAACGACTACGTCATTGGCTATGGCTTGCGCAATATGCGTGACCGGGCTCGAATGCTGGGCGGTGATATGGTGCTCGATACCAAGCCCGGCCACGGCACCACGGTCACGGTCGAAGTTCCCTGGGATGAAAAACAGGGCAAACGTGTCGAGGCATAACCCAGTGGATATTTTATTTTCGAATAAGGTGTATAATCTGGAATATGGAAACTCTGAAGCTCTTGTTAGTTGACGACCACAAGGTGGTCCGGCTGGGCTTGCGCACTCTCCTCGAAAGTGAACCTGATCTCATTATCGTGGGCGAGGCGGCTACAGCTGCCGAAGCGATACAGCTTACGGAACAGTTGCGGCCGGACGTCATTCTGATGGATGTGCGCTTGCCCGACCAAAGCGGGATCGCAGCCTGTCAGAAAATTCGGCAGCGTTGGCCGGAGGTCCAGGTACTGATGCTGACCTCATACACTGACGAAGAACTGGTGCTTGAGGCGATCAATGCCGGCGCGGCTGGCTATGTTTTGAAACAGCTAGACACCAGCGACTTGCTCAAAGCCGTGCGGGCTGTGAGTCAGGGCGATGCGGTTCTTGACCCGGCCGTAACTCAAAGAGTCATGGCCCGGGTGCGCCGGGCCGAACAAGAGGCTCACGGCGCCGCTTTTAGGGATTTATCCGAGCGCGAATTGCAGGTGTTAGCGCTCGTAGCCGAGGGAAAA
>JBFGLD010000121.1:0-9669 GCA_041576335.1 Anaerolineae bacterium
ACTAACTCTGGTCATCTCTCCCCTAATTGCGCTGATGAAAGATCAGGTTGACGGCCTGGTTGAAGCCGGGTTGCAGGCGACTTACATCAATAGTTCCCTTCCAAGTCGGGAGATAAACCGGCGGATGCGGGCCCTGCTGGAGGGACACGTTAAACTGCTCTACATTGCCCCGGAGCGACTCCGCAGCCGGAATTTCACCCACGCTTTGGCCAGGCTCAAGGTCAGCCTGCTGGCGGTTGATGAAGCCCACTGCATTTCCCAGTGGGGTCACGATTTCCGACCGGACTATCTGCAAATTGGCCCTACCTGGCAGGCCATGGGCCGGCCAACCCTGTTGGCGACCACCGCTACGGCCACCAAAGCGGTTCAACAGGATATAATGAGGTTACTCGGATTGAGCAACGCTCAATCGATCATCACCGGTTTTAACCGCCCTAATCTCCGCTTCCGGGTTAAAAGTGCGCCCGATGTACGCACGAAATTGCGGGCCGTGCAGGCTATTCTCAACACGCTCGACGGCAGCGCTATCATTTACACGGCTACCCGTCGCAACGCCGACGAAGTCGCCGAATTTGTCCGGGGTGTGATGGGTCACCCGGCCCAGGCCTATCACGCCGGTATGGATCGCCACCTGCGTCACCAGGTCCAAACCGATTTCATGGCCGATCGTCTCAAGGTGGTTGTAGCGACGAATGCCTTTGGCATGGGCGTCGACAAAGCGGACGTGCGGGCGGTAGTTCATTACAATATGCCGGCTACGGTGGAGGCCTATTATCAAGAGGCCGGGCGCGCCGGGCGCGATGGCGCGACGGCTGAGTGCGTGTTGCTATTTGCCCCCGACGACCTACGGCTGCAAGAGTGGCTTATTAGCGCCGATACGCCGACGTACGAGGATTTGCATCAGGTTTACCACCGCCTGCACCAGGCGGCTGATGGAGACGTAGTGTATTTTGCGGTCAATGAACTTGCCGAAATTACCGGACTGCACCGGGTCAAAATTCGCGTAATTCTCAGTGAGTTGGAATTGGCCGGAGTGCTGCTCCATTTGGGCGACCAGGGGCACTACAGCCAGTGGAAAGTGCTGCCTCTGCCCGTAAATTTACTCATTGAGCGGAGCCGGGCAATTGGGCGGCGAGCCCAAATTCGGCGAGAGCTGTTGGCCAAAATGCTGGATTACGCCTATGCGACCACCTGCCGCCGCGTATTCTTACTTAATTATTTTGGTGACACCAGCCCGCCCCGCGCGCCGGGCTGCTGCGATAATCACGCCGGCCAAAACATCGAGGATTTGCCCAAGGCGGTCACGCCCCAAGAGTGGTTTCCACTCATTGTTTTGGAAACCGCTCGCAGCCTGCAGCAACGCCCGGTTGGACGGCAGCGGTTGGTGCAACTGCTGACCGGCTCACGGGCTAAGGCGATGCGGCGGTTTGGCTATGACCGTCATAAGTTCTACGGCAAGCTCGGCGCTTTTAGCCAACCTCAAATTAGCGACTTGATATCGACCCTAATCGAGGGAAAATATTTGCGCATCACCGGCAGCAGATTACCGGTATTGACCCTGACCGCGTTGGGGCTGCAGGCACTTGAAGCTCGGGCGGCGCTGCCGGTGCGCATCGCCGGTCTGGCGGTTGAGGCGGACCAGATCGAGCAGTGGCGAACCCGCACCGCGCGCTCGGATACCATGATGGAGACGTTCAAGTTGTTCGATCAGGGGCTTACCCCGGCCCAAATTGCCGCCGCACGGGGTCTTGTCGAAAATACCATTTATGGCCATTTAGCGCGTCTCATTGCCGACGGAAAAATAGATCTGCACCAGGTGGTGCCGGCGAACATTGAAGCTCAGATCGTCAACGCTGTCGAAACCGCCGGTGGTGTTGCGCGCCTCAGGCCGATCAAAGAACTGCTGGCTGACGCCATTTCGTTTGATCAAATTAGATGTGTCATTGCCGCGCATCCGGAGTTTCCGCGCCACATACAGACACCGGAAGAAAGTGAATCCATCGAAAGCCCCGCCGCCGGCGGTCGAGCGAGATTGAAAAGCCAAGACTCTATCGAAGTTATTTTGGCCGTTGTGTCAGATTTAGATGGGTTGTTGACGCCTGAGGGCGTTGGGCAGCTATTGACCGCCGGCTCCGGGGAGGTAGTTCCTTTTAGCGATCATCGGCTTTGTGGAAAGCTGCAGGGCGTGTTATCGCCCGAACAGATAGCGACCCAAATTCAGAAGGCTCTCCAATCGGGACACCTCACTTTGAGCCCACATCAGCGATTAACCGTCAGGTAGGCAGAGCGAAGTAATTTGACATTGCCGCCTTGTGAGTTATAGTCTTAAATCGTTCAATCTTTAATTTACACCAAACAGGCCCGAGTCGCCTTTGACCTTTTCTTTTTCTTCATACCCATCGCGCGGACACTGCCAAATAACATACAAGATAAACGAATTCTCTTTGTCTCGTATGCTTTCTGTCTCTTTAAGCGGCTTGTCACAGTGGGGACAGCGGCGACCGATCAGGCCACGTGCGGCCAAGATTACGGCAAAGAGCAGAGCGAAAACATATAAAAGTTGAAAGCTAACGTACAGCACAAAAAACAAGGCGACAGCGAGTAATCCAATCAGAAATTTTGGGTTGACTAACTGCTGGCGGACATCGTAGAAAACATGTTTTGAACGGATCATATCCATAATTTCCATTGTACATAATTCTAACTGGCATTTGTTAACGCGGCGGATGACGAACGGGCTAACAGGAAAAGAGCGCTAACTGCCTGATTTTGTCTATTTCCTGTTGCCAGTGCCAACATAACTTTAGCCGCTCACGAAACCATTCCGATCGTCAAAATTCCGTAATCTCTATGGTATTGAATATACCGTTTCGCGCAAAACTGTCAACAAATCAGTGAGGTTATCAAGTGATACGGGATCAAATAGTCCAACTTATTGTAGCGGGTATCAAAAAGGCTCAAAAGAAGGGCGATCTGCCCAAATTTGAGGTGCCAGAGGTCGTGATCGAGCGTCCCAAAGATCCGGCCCATGGAGATTACGCCACGCCGGTGGCGCTGGGATTGGCGCGCTATGCCCGAATGGCGCCGGTAAAAATAGGCGAACAAATTGTGAAGCGGTTGCCCAAGGCAAATTTTGTCGGGGAGGCAACGGTCGCTCATCCGGGATTTATCAATGTTCGCCTTTCCGAAACATGGTTAGCCCAGCAGGTCGAAACCATTTTAGCTGAAGGTGATGGGTTTGGTCAGGTTGATATTGGGTGTGGCCAAAGGGTCCAGGTTGAATTTATCAGCGCCAACCCTACCGGCCCCCTTGTTGTCGGCTCCGGGCGAAATGCCGTGTTAGGCGACACCTTGGCCAATGTGTTTGCCGCGGTCGGTTATGTGGTTCAGCGTGAATATTACGTCAATGACGTGGGCACTCAGGTTGATAATCTGGGCAAGGCCATATACGCTCGCTACGCCCAAGCTTTGGGACTGAGTGAGCCGGACCCGGACGAGTACCAGGGAGAATATTTGGTGGAGATGGGGCAGGCTGCTGCGAAAGACTTCGGCGATAAGTATCTACAGGTAGATCGTACCCAGGCCGTTGATTTCATGCGGCAATATGCCCTGGATAAGATTCTGGAGAGTATAAAGGAAGACACGAGGTTGATTAATGTCCATTTTGACCACTGGTTCTCCGAGCAAAGTTTATATGATGACGGTACCTACGGGTTAGTGTTCAATAAACTCAGCGCCAACCGGATGATCGTGGAGCGGGACGGTGCTATCTGGTTGAAGATTGAAGATGAGGAGGACAAAGAAAACGTGATCGTTCGTTCCGACGGGCGCCCCACCTATTTTGCCTCCGACATCGCCTACGTCTGGGATAAGCTGGCCAAGCGCAACTTCGACCGGACGATCTACATCTGGGGGGCGGATCATCACGGCCACGTGAAACGCGTTAAGACTGCGGCCAAAGCCCTCGGTTTAAATCCGGATGACGTGACGATTGTCTTGTATCAATTGGTCACGATAACCCGCGATGGGGTTCCGGTCCGCCAGAGCAAACGGACGGGCGATTTTATCACTGTGCGGGAAGTGGTCGACGAAATCGGCGCAGATGCCTTCCGCTTTATGTTATTGACTCGCTCCGCCGATAGCCAGATGGAACTAGACCTGACCCTAGCGGCCAGGCAAAGTAACGAAAATCCGGTTTACTACGTGCAGTACGGACACGCCCGGATCGCCAGCATTTTTCGCAAAGCCGAAGAAGAAGGAGCCTCGATGGCGGGAGGCGATGTGGGCCTGTTGACCCACCCTTCAGAATTGGAATTGATCCGCCACATGCTGCGGTTGCGTGAAATTGTGGCTCACGCTGCCGAAACCTTAGGCCCACACATGTTAACTTATTATGCCCAGGAACTGGCTTCGGCCTTTCACGGCTTCTACCGGGATTGTCGGGTGGTGAGTGACGATCCGGCTCTAACTGCGGCTCGCCTAAAGTTGGTTAAAGCCGCCAAAATTACGTTGGCCAATACATTGCGCTTGATGGGGATGAGCACGCCCGAGCGAATGTAATCCTGACTGACCTATTCCGGGAATAACCCCTCAATCCGGGTCAGGCCCAGGCCGGTCTTATTGAAATTAGCCTTGTGAAGATTTGCTCCGGCAAGATTGGCACCGAACAGATCCGCCCCGCCCAGGTCGGCGCCTGACAAGTCGGCTCCACTTAGGTCAGCCCAAATCAGGCGAGCGTTGCGGAGATCAGCTTCAAAAAGAGTAACCTGGCTCATGTTTGTGCCACTTAGGTCAGCGCCACTGAGCTTGGCCTGACCCAGGTCGGCCTGGCTCAGCTTTGATCCGCTCAAGACTGCACACTTTAAGTTAGCTTTGCTCAAGTTGGCCCCGCTCAAGTTGGTCTCGCTTAGATTAGCCCCGGTAAAATCAACTTGGCTTAGATTGGTTCCCTGCAGGTCAAGCTTATATAAATCGGCCCCGGTCAAATTGGTTCTATCCAGAACGGCTCCCCACAGCCTAGCACCGCTGAGCTTGGTCTGTTGAAGATTGGTTTTGCTCAAGTTAACCTGACTCAGGTTGGCCTGTTGAAGATTGGCTTCATTGAGGCTGGCATTCTTTAAATCTGCTTTAGTTAGGTTGACCCCAACGAGGTTGGCTTGTTTCAAATTGGCCTGGCTCAAATTGGTTTCAGACAGGTTGGCCTGGCTCAGATCGGTTCCTTGGAGGTTGGCTGCCGCCAGATCGGCCTGGCTCAAGTTGGATCCACTCAGGTCGAGTCCACTCAGGTCAACTCCGCCCAAATCGACCTGTCTGAAATCGGTTTGGCGCAGGTTAGTGTCGTTTAAATCAGCCTCGCGTAAATTGGCTTGGCGCAGGGTCGCCTGGCTCAAGTTTGCCCCTCTCAGATTCGCTTTAGCCAGGTTGGCTTTTGTCAGGTTGGCCTCACTCAAATTGGCATTCTTTAAGTCTGCCTGACACAAGTTGGCTTGTTTCAAATTGGCCTGGCTGAGGTTGGCGCTACTCAGCTTGGCACCGCTCAGATCAAAGCCGCTCAGGTCGACCCTAACCAAAAAGGCCCAGTCCAGGTTGGCGCTGCGCAGGTCGGCGCCGCGCAGGTTAGCCTCACGCAGGTTGGCCCCGCGCAAATTGGCCCCCCGCAAGTTGGCCCGACTTAAATTAGCCCGGTATAAATTGGCTTGATTCAAATCCACGCCGCTGAGGTCGGCGCCGCTCAGATCCGGCCATTTCCCTTTATTAAGCGCAGTCTTAATTTTCTGAATGATTTTTTTGTGCTTCATTTACAATCAACTATCCACTCTTTTTTGCGCTGTTTACGGCTTCTGGCGTCTCCTCGGTGATCGTTATTACAATCTCGTGGCCGCTGCAGAAAGGATTCGGCCTCCATAACGCCTATGCTCAAACCGTTCAGGCGCTCCGAAATATTGAAGCCGCGTTGAAGCGGGCGGGCGCCACCCTGGCGGATGTTGTGCGAACGCGCATGTATGTAACCAATATCGAAGATTGGGATAAAATTGGCGCTGCTCACGGAGAGTTTTTCCGCGATATTCGGCCGGTCACGACGATGGTCGAGGTCAGCCGGCTAATCTCGCCTGAAATGTTAGTTGAGATTGAAGCGGAAGCCATTGTTAGCGGATAAATTATTCGTGTTTGACCCACGGATCCATCGCGTCGCGCAGACCGTCGCCGGCAAGGTAGATGGATAGCGTGGTCAAGAAAATGAAGATACCGGGCGTGATGACCAGCCAGGGGGCTTTGGTAAAGCTGCCTAGCGAACCGCTCATCATATTCCCCCAGCTCGGCAGCGGCGGTCCAATGCCAACGCCCAAGAAACTTAATCCTGCCTCGGCAATAATGGCCCCGGCAATGTCGAAGACGGCGACAACAATAATAATAGAAGCGACATTGGGCAGGATATGACGAAACATGATGCGCCAGATTGATGCGCCGGTGGCCCGGCTGGCATGAATATAATCACGCTCGCGAATTGAAAAAATTTGGCCGCGCAGCAGGCGCGATACGCCCATCCAGCCAAATATACCGAGCATGAACGACAAGCCTTCGGGTGTACGGAAAACGGGAAACGTCCCGGCTAAAATGATCAGCAGGAACAGCAGGGGAATGCTGCCTAATGTCATAATGACACCGTTGACAATATCATCAACCCAGGTGGCGGCGTAATAGCCGCTAACCAACCCCATGGCCACGCCGAGAGTCATTGAGATGGCGGCGACCATACCTCCGATACGTAAGGAGATACGACCGCCAAAAAGCCCTCGTGTCAAAACATCACGACCGGCGTCATCGGTACCCAGCCAATGGCAGCCCCCCGCCCCGGCGCTGAAGCATGCGCGGATTCCGGCGGCAGAGTCGGAAAAGATTTCTGACCACAGCGACCAGGCGCAGCTATCGCTCGAGCAGGATCGGGCAAACTGCTGAAATTTTGGCCAGGACTCTACGGCCCACGTCGGCGGTTTATTACGTTGGCGCAGGTTGGTTTCGGTTGGATCGTGCCCCAAAACGTTTTCGGCAATCCAGGGTGCGGCCAGGGTAACGGCAATCATAAAGATCCCTAAAAAAATGGCGGCCATGGTGATCTTATCGTGCAGCAGTTTAGTCCTAACAGCGCCCCAATAGGTTAACTCTTCGATTTCTACGGCTGTAGATTTAGTTTCTTGTTGAGGCAAAGTTAGCGTATGTTCAGCCATAATTCATTTATCTCAAGTCATCAACGGCAAAGTGAAGGTTCACTTTTGTCGGGCCACACCTCGCCCCGACTACTTGGCCACGTCGTACTTCACCCTGGGATCAATTAAACTGTAAAGTATATCAACCATCAACAGCCCCAAAACGCCTAAAAAGGAACCGATGACGAACAGGGCCATCATGACCGGAAAGTCGCGGGCGTTAACGGCGGTGATAAACAGCCGGCCCATGCCTGGCCAAGAGAACACGGTTTCAAAGAGAACCGAACCAGACAGTACCAGCAGGAAAATGCCGCTCAGACCCGTCACAAAGGGCATCATCGCATTTCGCAATACGTGCCGGTAGATAACCGCCCGGTTTGACAATCCCTTAGCCCGGGCCGTTCTGACATAGTCTTGGTTTAAAACCTCCAGCACCTCGAAGCGCAGGATTCGGGAGAAGCTGATCCAGCCACCAATCGCCGCGACACTGGCGGGTAATATAAGGTGATGCAAGCGATCGAGCAGAGAACCGTCGCCAATCGTCTGCATGCCGCTGAGCGGAACGAGGCCGAGGTATCCCCCCAAGATGATAAGCAGCAGCAAGCCAAGCCACCAATGGGGCACGGTGTTAACCAGCACGGTCGACACCCGAATGACATGGTCTGGCGCTTTGCCTCGCCGTATTGCTGCGTATATACCCAGGGGAATACCGCCGACAACACTGATGACGAGACTGGAGAATCCTAAAATAAAGGTAGCCGGGATTCGTTCGACAATTACGTCGAGCGCCGGCTGACCTTTGAAGAAGAAGGAGCGGCCAAAATCCAGTCGAATAATACCGCGCCCACAACGCCCGGGGTCATTCAGGCAGCGGCCGCTGCGCCAGGTTTCATTTTTGGGTAGCCAATCTTCACCGGCGAGCCAAACCAAATATTGGACCGGAACAGCGCGATCTAACCCGTATATGCGGGTTAGCCGGTTCACATCAGCACTAGTGGATGCGGGATCGTCATCAAGAAATTGGATAGGGCCGCCCGGCGCGAGTTGGTAAATGGTAAATCCGATTAGAGTGGACAACCAGACCAGAAAAAATGATTGAATGCCACGGCGAATGACGTATCGTGCTAACATTAGTAATTACCGGCTTAACTCATTGCTAGTGGGCGCAGACTAAATCTACGCGGTCGGTGCCAAAACACGCTAAGCTGTGCTGAGATTTCTTGCCGCTTAGGACGTTGTAATGACCTGATTTCTTACGAAGCTTTACGGGCGAAGAAAATAGGGGCACGAGAGGCACCTCCCGACTTGTCGGCATTCTTTTAACCGTTTGGCAACAACCCCAGACCCGACAGGTTTTTTTGGTCCGGCCAGGACGGCGAAAACCCGTCAGGTCTAGGTCTTCACGAGCCTAGAAACGCGTGACGAACTTATTGAGGCGTTTCCTCGATGAACCAATCTTCTGAGTTCCAGCCAATTCCGAGGGCAGTCGGCTCAATGCCCTGGATCCGGTTGTTCTGACCGCTCCAAGCTTTTTGATAGAATAAAAAGACATAGGGAGAGTCCTCTGCAATGATCTGCTGGATCTCCTGATATTTCTCCCGGCGAAAGTCAGTTTCATAGGTTCGACCCGCTTCTTCGAAGAGAGCTTCCATATCCTTGTTGATATAGGCCACCGCATTCAATTCCGGGATATTTTCCTCGGCCCAAATGGTGTACATAATATGCGGTTCGATCGTCGCCCGCCAGCCGCCAATAAACATATCCCAGTCGGGTTCTGTAGCGTCGGTCGCTTCGAGGAAGCTGGCCCATTCAAGAGCCTGGATATCGACTTCGATGCCAACATCACTCAGATAATCCTGCAGCGTTACCGCGATCAACTCGCGAGTCTGGCTCGTATTGGGCCCATAAATCAACTTGAGTTTAAGCTGCTGGCCGTTCTCGTCCACCAGCTTGCCGTCCTGGAGGGTGTAACCGGCTTCGGCAAATTCTTCCAGCGCCCGGTCGGGGTCATAATCGTAGCAGGGTACATCGGGGTTATATACCCAGGAAGTTTCGGGGTAAATGGAGCAAAGACGCTTGGCCTGCCCAAGCATCACTTCATCAGTCAGAAGCTGCTTATCAATAGCATAGTTGATTCCGTGACGCACATTGATATCGTGGGTCGCAAAGCCTTCGCGCGTATTCAAGCCGATATAACTCCATACAGCTGCTGCCGGCCACCATTCGTAGACGTTGATATTATCGAGCTGCCGGGCTTCTTCCAAGTTTTCCGGGGTGATGGTGCCGGTATCGCTTTCGCCGCTTTTGAGTTTTTGGTAGGAAATATCCTGGTCTGGCACAATCTCAATAGTCCGTCTCTCGATATTGGGCGTGCCATGATACCAGTAGTTTTCGTTAGCCTCAAAAATAGCAAATTGATCCCGTTTCCACTCCTCCAATTTGTACGGACCGGAGACTACAGTGG
>JBFGLD010000122.1:0-9656 GCA_041576335.1 Anaerolineae bacterium
CTGGTTGAAGAATAGAAGACATACAACGACGCGGAGATTCATCCATATGAGGAAAATACACGAGGCGCAGAATGAGTGAAACACACCCATCAACTGAGGATCATCACGAGCCTGAACTTTACGAAATTCGCCTCAAAGGACACCTTGATGACCGGTGGGCCGACTGGTTTGAAGGCCTGAGCTTCACTCACGAAAGCAACGGAACGACCATCCTCTGTGGCCCGGTGGTTGATCAGGCCGCGTTGCATGGATTGCTAAGAAAAGTGCGTGATTTAGGCATACCATTGCTCTCGGTCATGCGCGTTAAACCCGGCCGGGCAGATGCCTCAGATGTCAAACATTAAATTGAGACAAGTTACTAGAAAGGAGCTCTGCCTTTGATAGCATTTCTAGCCTATTTC
This sequence comes from Anaerolineae bacterium, assembly GCA_041576335.1. GTDB lineage: Bacteria > Chloroflexota > Anaerolineae > 4572-78 > J111 > JANQQF01. Next base: position 402 of record JBFGLD010000122.1, read on the forward strand.
AGCCCTCAGGAACAGGGTGGCGACCACAGTTTTATGCAGGTCCAATTCAATAAAACTTAGGATCATGAACTAATAAACTTCCACATATTGAAGGTGCTATGCGAGACATCGAATTGGGAAGTTATTTAATCTACAGTCCTTATCAATATCGTTCAAAAAAGGAGTATAAAAATGAATACAAACAAAAAGACCACCGGATTAGATATGTTAGATATGAAAACAAAACTTTCAACATTATGGATATTTTTACTGTTTAATGTGGTTTTTCGGGATATTCATGAGTTATTTAGACCCGGGTTTCTAGAGGAGATTATGACCGGAACCGTAAATGGTATTCAAATGACTGAAGGACTTTTGTTGCTAGCCGCAATACCGATGGAAATTCTGATTGCTATGGTTCTCCTATCCCGGGTATTGAAGTATAGAGTAAATCGTTGGGCAAACATCAGCGTAGGAGTAATAGCTATTGTGTTTGTTATAACTGCTGAAGTGCATGATCTTGATGATATTTTTTTTGCAGCCGTAGAAGCTGTGACTGCGTTACTAATTATCTGGTATGCATGGAAGTGGCCTAAACAGGAAGCATGAGTCGATTCCATCTTTTATTTGAAACCATGCAGATGCTGACTATAGATAGACGTTACCTATTAAGTGAGGTTCCTGAAGCTATCCGGTATCTTGAAGAATGACGCGCCCAAGGAAAAATCGTCATAACTTCAGATTTACTCGACATAACCATTTAGTAGAAAAACCTACTCCCAAGGACAATGAAATCGGGAACAGGAGGGCGACCACAGTTTTATGCAAGTCCAATCCAATGAAACTTATCAATATCGTTCAAAAAAGGAGTATAAAAATGATTTCAAACAAAAAGACCGCAAGGATGGATCAAATAAGGAAGGACACTCATATGAAAGCGATTGTATGCACAAAATACGGAGCACCGGAAGTTCTTCAGCTCCTAGAGGTAGAAAAACCTGTGCCTAAAGATAATGAAGTACTTATAAAGGTTCACGCAGCAACAGCAACAGCAGCGGGCCTCATCGGTCGAAAAGGTGAACCATTTTTTGTCAGATTTTTCATGGGGCTCACAAAACCCAAGAAAAACATACTAGGGCAAGAGCTAGCCGGGGAAATTGAAGCCGTTGGCAAAGATGTAAAAGTATTTAAAGCGGGTGACCAAGTTTTTGGAATGACCGGGACCGCTTTAGGTGCTCATGCTGAGTTTAAATGTATGCCTGAAGACGGAGCACTGGTCATAAAACCTACCAATATGAGTTATGAGGAATCCGTCGCTGTTGTTGAAGGGGCATTAACGGCACTGCATTTTCTTAGAAATAAGGGAAATATTCAGCGTGGACAAAAAGTCCTTATCTATGGCGCTTCCGGGTCGGTAGGTACTGCTTCGATACAGGTTGCCAAATACTTTGGGGCGGAAGTTACCGGGGTATGCAGTACTGCTAATTTAGAAATGGTGAAATCTCTGGGAGCCGATATGGTCATTGATTACACTAAAGATGATTTCACCAAAAACGGCCAGACCTATGACATTATTTTTGACACGGTAGGCAAGAGCTCATTTTCACTTTGTAAAGGCTCGCTAACGCAAAAAGGTGTCTATCTTGATGCCGCTGGGGTGGCAACTATTTTTCCAATGTTATGGACTTCAATGTTCGGCAGCAAAAAAGCCATTCTTGCGGCCACGTATGTCAGGCCAGCAAGAGAGATAACTAAAGATCTACTTTTCCTCAAAGAGCTGATTGAGGCGGGAAAGCTACAATCGATCATTGATAGGCGCTATCCGTTAGAACAGACTGCCGAGGCTCACCGGTATGTCGAAACAGGACGCAAAAAAGGGAATGTCGTCATAACTGTGGCACATAACAACTAAACCTAACGAATTAGGAGGAATTGAAATGACAAACCATTTAGAGATAAGTGAGGTAGGTATGGCTAATCACACCGAATATGCTGCTCGTCTGGAGGTCGACTATCCGGACGAACTGGATCGGCTAACAACCTTTTTCCGTCTGATCTGGATCATTGCTATCGCCATCATCCTGGCCCTCATCTCGGGGACTGGCCAGACGATCACCAACACGGTTATCCTCAATGAAGCTGGTGAGGTTATTTCTACTGGTCAGCAGACGACAGGGGGGCTGGTCAGCGGTCTCTTTGTGGCCACGGTCTTGATGATCATCTTTCGCCAGCGTTATCCGCGCTGGTGGTTCGACTTTTCTCGCGAATTGGTTCGCTTCGGGGGCAGAGTCAGCGCCTACCTGTTCCTGCTCACCGATCAATTCTTGAAGTCGTCATTTTTCTCTGACACGAGGCACTTTTTCTATTTTCGGTAACCAAGATATACTTGACCCTATGGAAAGGTTGGTACTGCAAACCAAACTTTATATCCCCCCACTCCGTCCCGACCTCGTCCCCCGCCCCGGTCGGATAGAGAGGTTGAACGAGGGTCTGCATCGTAAGTTGACCCTCATCTCCGCCCCGGCAGGGTCTGGTAAGACCACGCTGGTTAGCGAGTGGGTCGACCGGGCCGCCGATTCCTCAACCTCGCCACACCAATTTAGCTGGCTCTCGCTGGGCGAAGAAGATAACGACATCGCCCGCTTTTTTACCTACTTTATTGCCGCCCTCCAGAAAATTGACCCAAAAATAGGCACAGCAATGGCGGAGGCACTGCTATCGCCGGAGCCTCCGCCGGTAGAACCCCTGATGACCACGCTCATCAACCAAATCGCTGCCGTTGATGCGCACATCACCTTGATACTTGACGATTACCACGTTATCACCGCCCAACCCATCCTCGCGGCGCTCACCTTTTTGCTGGACCATATGCCCCCCAATCTGCATCTAGTTATCACTAGCCGCGCCGACCCGCCGCTACCGCTGGCCAAGTTGCGCGGCCGGGGCCAGCTTGTGGAGCTGCGGGCCGCCGACCTACGCTTCACCACGTCTGAAGCCGCGGCCTTTCTCAACCAAACAACCGGGCTGAATTTGTCTACAGAAGATGTGGAGGCGCTTGAGGCGCGCACGGAAGGCTGGATTGTGGGCCTGCAACTGGCGGCTGTATCAATGCAGGGACGCAATCCCGATCAAATGCAAAGCTTTATTATCGGCTTCACCGGTACCCATCGCTACATTCTGGATTATCTAACAGATGAGGTGCTCAACCGCCAGCCACAAAATATCCGCTCGTTCTTGCTGCAAACCTCCATTCTTGAGCAGTTATCTGCGCCGTTGTGCCAGGCGGTAACCGGTCAGGCAGAGGGACGGCAAATTTTAGCGCAGTTGGAGCAGGCCAACCTCTTTTTAATGCCGCTCGACGACGAGCGGCGCTGGTATCGCTACCACCATCTTTTTGCTGACGTGTTGCGCAGTCGGCTGCAACAAGCCCAGCCGGAACTTGTGAATCAGCTCCACCGCCGGGCCGCGGAATGGTACCAGCAACAGGCTACTACACTTGAAAATGAGGAGCTGCTCTCCAACGCTGTCCATCACGCGCTGGCCGGTTCTCACTGGGAGTACGCGGCTGGCCTGATTGAGCCTATTTTCTTTCCAATGCTTATGCGCGGCCGGCAATTTAGGGTGAAGCGCTGGCTGGAAACTTTTCCTACCGATGAACTGCATACCCGGCCTCAGCTTTGCCTGAACTACGCCTGGATCATGCTGTTTACCGGCCAGGTCGATAACTACAAGCCGCTGCTGCAAATCGCCGAGCAAATCTGGCGCTCGGAAAATAATCAGCCCAAGCTGGGCCAGGTGTTCAATTTGCAGGCCAATGTGGCCCGGCTGCGTGGCCATACGGCCCGTGCGATTGAGCTGGCCCAACAGGCCATGGCCTGTTTGCCGGAAGAGGATTTGTTTCAGCGTAGCATCAGCGCCATGGTGCTGGGGACGGGCTATGTATCAACTGGCCGCGTTACCGAAGCGGAAGAAATGCTCAGCCAGGCCGGCACCCTCAGCCGGTTAACTGACAACCTGCTCGTGCAGCTCATCGCCATGCTCCGTTTGGGGGACGTGCAGGTGATGCAGGGGCAACTTCACCGGGCCGGCCAAATCTATGCAGAGGTACTTGAGCTGGCCGGCGAGCGGCCGCTGTGGCAGCGGGTGGAGGCGCACATTGCCCTGGGTAGGCTGCACCGCCAGTGGAACAATTTGGATACCGCCCAAACTCATTTGCAGCAAGGGCTGGAGTTGGCTCAACAAACCCGGCGAGAGGTCTACCTCTCGCGGGGGCACGTGGCGCTGGGCCAACTCAGGCAGGCCCGTGGCCAGGTTGAGCAAGCGGCCAATGCCTTTAAGCAGGCTGTTGTCGTAGCCAAACAGTTTGGGCACGCCAACGCAGTTGGGTATGCGCGGGCAAATCAGGTGCGGTTGTGGCTCGCCGCAGCCCGGCCCGATTTTGAGGCCATTGCCCGCTGGCAGGCCGAACACGCCCTGTCCCCAAATGATCCCCTAGCTTACGAGCGGGAAACGGAGCATTTGGTGTTGGCCCGGCTGCTTCTCGCCCAAAATGAGCCCCACCCGGCCGCATCTTTGCTCAACCGCCTGCTAGCTGCTGCGGAGTTGGCCGGGCGTGTCGACAGCCAGATCAAGATATTGGTGCTGCAAGCGTTGGCTCATCGGGCGCAGGGGCAACCCGATAAGGCCTTGTCTACCCTAAAGCGGGCGCTTGCGCTGGCCCGGCCGGGCGGTTACATCCGCGTGTTTGTGGATGAAGGGAAGGCAATGATTGGGCTGCTGCGCCAACTGGCCAAACAGAGGCATGAGCAGGAGTCTGCCCAAATTCAGCTGGTCGAAATTTTGGCGGCGTTGGGCCAAAGCGTTGAACTCGCCGCGCCGGCGGCCCAGCCGTTGATTGAACCCCTCACCGACCGGGAATTTGAAGTGCTGCAGCTCATTGCCAACGGGGCCTCAAACTGGAATATTGGTGAGGAGTTGGTGATTTCTGTTCACACCGTCAAAAAACACGTCAGTAATATTTTTGGCAAGCTGGGGGTCAACAGCCGCACCGAGGCGTTGGCCCGGGCTCAGGAGCTGGACCTGATTTAAATACTACCTCCCTAATACTACTTTCTACTACCGACAACCGGCCGATTGGATGGTATGCTACTTGCAAATCCAATCGGCTTTTGTTTGCCATCATTGAAAGGAGAAACATAATGCAAATTCATGCCATTATAACCGGAACGGTCGCCGTCAAAACAAGGCAACAGCAGGGAGGCCGGGGCAGCGGAGCCCTGCGCCTGATGAACACCATGCTAGACCCCACCTGGACCAATCCGCTGCCTATTTACGCCTGGGTCATTGAACACCCGGAGGGCGTCATCGTCATCGACACCGGCGAAACCGCCCGCACCGCCGAGCCTGGTTACTTTCCGTGGTGGCACCCTTACTTCAAACTAGGGGTGAAAGAGTTTGTCACGCCAGAAGAAGAAATTGGACCGCAACTGCGCACGCTAGGCATTCCTCCGCAAGAGGTACGCTGGCTCATTCTGACTCATTTCCATACCGATCACGCCGGCGGCCTGTATCACTTTCCAAACGCGGAAATTTTGGTGTCCCGGCCGGAATACCAACTAGCTGCCGGCCTGAACGGGCGCCTGCGGGGCTACTTGCCCAACCACTGGCCGGACTGGTTCTCGCCCCGGCTGGTAGATTTTGACCCTCAACCTGTGGGCCGGTTTCCGGAGAGTTTTAGGCTGACCCGCGCCGGCGACGTGCATTTGGTATCCACCCCCGGTCACACCGGCGGCCACCTCTCTGTAATTATTGAGCAAGAGGGCGTGTCGTACTTTTTTGCCGGCGATGTATCTTATACCGAGCAGACGATGCTTGATCAGATGGTGGATGGCGTGAGTGTGGATAATCAGATTGCCCAACAAACTTTGCAACGCACGTTTAACTATGCCCGGCAGACCCCCACCATTTACCTGCCCAGCCACGATCCTGACTCCGTAGAGCGATTGAAGACCGGTCGGGTGGTGTTTCCGGAAGGACGGCCGGTGCCGGCTAGTGCGGGGTAACGATGGCCGGCATGTATCAAATTCGCGTGGAGGGGCATTTAGATGGGCGGTGGTCTCACTGGTTTGACGACCTCCGCCTGACCCACCACAACGACGGCACCACTACCCTGTCCGGCCCGGTGGCCGACCAGGCAGCGCTGCACGGCCTGCTGGCCAAAGTGCGCGACTTGAACCTGACGCTGATTTCTGTCGTTCGAATTGACCCAGCTGTGCTGTGTGATAAAAAAACATAGTGAGAATATAAAGGTTGTATCAATATGGAGAGAGATAATGATTGAATTCAAACATAGTATTAGCATTAAGCGTCCCATAAATGAGGTTTTTTCGTTCCTGTCCGACTTCGAAAATATCTCGAAGTGGAACTACTACGTTCTCCAAGTAAGGAAGATTTCCGAAGGGGCTGTAGGTGTTGGAACGACATATCATCAGGTGCGCCAGACAGACGAACAGCTTTTTCAAATTACCGAACGTGAGGTAAATCTCAAGGTCGCCGTGAAGACATTACCGGAATCGTCTCTCCAATTTGAGAGGCGATTCACACTTCAGGCGGAGGGAAGCACGACCCATATCATAGATGAGTGGGAGGAGCTTGACATGGGAAAGCCCGCGCTCATTGAGAAATTGGCTGCTGGCAGAGTTAAGTCCGCTGTAGCTGAGAATCTAGGCAAACTCAAGGAGTTGTTGGAAACAGGGAGCGTTACTCTGCAAGACGGCAGGAAAGTGAGGCTATAGGTGCTGCGACATCCTGGCCGGGCTGTTTCAATCGTTCCTCAAGGAGAAAATACGATGGACACCAAAGAAAAAACGAATTCAATTAATAAGACCGCAAGAGTCGCAGGGTTCCTGTATCTACTTGTCGCAATATTCGGTGCCTTCAGCATATTGTATGTTCCCTCCACGCTTATTGTGCCCGGAGATGCCGCAACAACAGTCAATAATATCATGGCTTCTGAATCGCTATTCCGTCTCGGCTTTGTGAGTGGTCTAATCGCCCAGACGGTCCAAATATTGTTGGTTCTAGTTTTACACCAGTTACTCAAACCAGTTAACAAAAACCATGCTTTGCTTATGGTTATATTCGCTCTGGTTGGTATCCCTATCGCGATGCTCAATCTGCTTAACCAATCTGTAACCCTGCTACTATTGAGCGGGGCTGACTACTTGACAGTATTCACAGCGGATCAGTTGCATGCTCAAGTGATGTTATTTCTTGATTTGCAGGAACATGGAGTGTTTATCGCCAGTATATTTTGGGGCCTGTGGCTCCTTCCCCTTGGTTATTTGGTTTTTAAGTCGGGTTACATTCCCAGAATTCTGGGCGTCTTGTTGATAATTGGAGGTTTGGGCTATCTGATAGATTTTGTTATATTCTTTCTTTTTCCCAACTTCAATGCGACAATTAGCCAGTTTACGTTTCTTGGGGAATTGTTATTGCCCTTATGGCTTTTGATTAAGGGTGTAAACGTCGAACTGTGGGAAAAACGTAATCTTGAATCTGCCCCTCTGCCTTTTGACATCAGTTCCAATCCCGTACACTATCAACATCCATTAGTTGGAGCACAAAAATGATCCCTATCGTGATACCAGTCTCACCAACCGAAAAGGCTGATCGTTTGCAAGTCAGCGTTCATATTCAGGCTGAGGTCTTGTCAGCTGAAGCCGCCCGACGGGAAGCCAACTACTGGCTGCTGGAAAACGTCGGCAATCTCCTCCGGGCTGATAATCCGGAACTGGTCCTGCGCGATCAACTGGTTTAGCGCATTGATATAGTTCTTACCTCTCTCACTCGAGGACAGGTTGGCGCTGTTGACCGCCTCGAACTCGACGCCATCACCGGCAAGGTTCTGGCCAACGAAACCCTGGCCGAGGAGCTTACCCCCCGTGCCCACGCCCTCATTGCCAATTGAGCAATATCCCTAGAATGTCTTTCTCCAACACAAAGCAGCGAATTAAAGCGTATTTAGAGCTTGAAGCCGATGACATCCCCGAGACCAGGCTTAAAACTATTGAGGATATCAAGCAGGTTGGCTATTTTTACGACTTTGAGGTCTGGCAGGCCCGGTTGATCTTCAGTGATATCGAACAGAGAGTCTGGGTGATCCCGGAAACGGTGCTGAACTATTACCTGCACCGTGGCCGCCGGTCGGATTTGGCGACGCCGGAGGATGCGGTCCTCTACCATCTCGGATTTCTCACCGCGCTTCGAGCCGAAATTCGTCAAGGTCGGTTCGACACCTTTGAGCCGGAGCCTGGAAGATCGGCGCAAGAAGCCGGCAGCGATATTATTCGAGTCGGTAAGAATGTCAAAGTTTCGGTTTTGGCGCAACGGCTGGTTAAAGAATTCCTGTCTCGTGGCTGGGTCGAGTTAGAAACGATGGGTGCCGGCGCGGTTAACCAGGCCGTGAAAGCGGCAGCCAGGGCCCGGCAAACTCTTGCAGCTGAAGGGTATGCATTGGTGATTGTCCCCAAACCGGTGCAGATTCGATCAGGACACGGGCAAGAAACGGTGGTACATCTGATCAATACGGATGCGAGCAGGGAAAATCAAGAAAATCGGGTCGTTATCAATACCCGATTTTAGCTAAACAAAACATTGACAAATCTTATGTTTTGTGGTATAATAGTTGATGTATGCCCACAAATATCTCCAACAAAATCCATAGATAAATCTCCCTATTAGACCCATTAAATACATTCAAAACCCTTGCCTGAAGAATTAGACCTTCGGGATTTTTGTGATTCTATCAATTTTAGCCCAAGAAAGGAGTCGTAAAAATGACCATCTACCCAATCCCTATTACCGAAGAATACACGTTCACTGCCGAGAAATCGGTGACCGTCACCGGTGAGGAGACCCTGTTACTCTCCGGTGACGAGAAAGAGCAGTTGCTGCTGGCCTGGCAGCGGTTGCTGCTGAGCGGCTTTAAAAACCTGTTCTTTACCGACCCGCTCTATCGTTTTCTCATTCATCATGGCGATTTTAGTGCCCATCGCCACCGGGAGCAGTTCTGGAACTTCTATATGAATGGCTCAATCTCCCGCTTTCGTGATTTTCTGGCCCAATTCGGCGCTGACCGGCGCAGCGTTGAACAGGGCAATCATCTGTGGCTCGATGGCCCGGCCGCCGACTTGAAGGAGGCTATGTGCCGCGAAGCCTCGCGCTTATATACGCCGTTGAACCAGGTCTTGCAAGACCTGGAGATCAAATATGAAG
>JBFGLD010000123.1:0-9648 GCA_041576335.1 Anaerolineae bacterium
GACGCGGTAGAAAAAGCGGTGATCAAGCGCCCTCGGAATACTCATATTTCTAATGCCTGGTCGTCCAGGGAGGAAATCTGGTCTTCGCTGGTCACCGCTTGCATGGAGGTTTGAGTATGGCTCAAACGCATTCTCTCTATCAAACTGGGCCATCAAAATTGTTTTCGGAATGACTAATTTTGATGGGCTTGGATGATATGGATACAACTCGGACTTGTGAAATTGTTCTGGTTGCCCCACCAAAAGGGATTGGTTTCTGCCTCCAGAAGGGGCGGAATGAACTGGTTGACTATGATCTGTCGGATGGCTCGGACATCATCGTTCGCTTTGAGGTCCGGGTGAAGCAGCAGAAAGATGGCAGCCCGAACTTCTTGGGCTCATTCACCCAGGGTAAACCATCCAAACGGTTTGTCCATGTCTGCATCGGCCGTTGGGCCGGGCAATCTGGAACGTTTATTAATGGGCGCGCCAAAATCCCTCTTTCAGGTATAGGCTGGACGATGATTGAGCTGGTTCGCCAGGCCGACAATGGCGTGTTGGTGACTCGTTATGAAGCCAGAGGCCGGTCTGGTGCTCCCTCGACGGCAACCGTGCCAAGCAAGAGACCTATCCTAATCCCAAGTTGGCACCGGTTACCCTTGCGGTCTTGCTGCGATTGGAAAGTTAATTTGCTCCTTAGTTTCGTTTTGGGCGATCGTGCCAGCTACCTGGCACGCAGACACCAGCGAATAGCGTTGGCTGCTTTTGTTGCGCTGCAGACTGATTTCAAGACGGAGGCCGAAGCGCTTAGCGGTCGAACCCGGAAGTGTGTAATGCAAACTCAGCCCCAAGCTGCATCTGTTCGGTCGCGTCCTTCAGTTCTTGAGGCACGTCCCCCAAGAAGAAGAATGGTCCTGGAACAGCAATCGAGAGCAGGCTAGGGAAGTGGCTTGCTGCCGTCGTTTGGAGGTGAAATCCCATAGCGGCGGCATCCTTAAATTCATCCCGGACGTAGAGCGCATTTTCTTGTTCAGAGGCATAACAGTGGACCGCCTCAGCCCCAGGTTCGTTTTTCTCCATTGCGTCTGTCACTTCGCCGTAGATGGAGATTAGTTCCTCCAACTTGCCCGGATGCGCTGTCCATTTGTATACCACCGTGATATGTTGCTTATCCATCTATTTACTCCTTCTGTGGGTGCCTCTGGGGTTTCAATGTTATAAGTAACCAATCAGTCACTTGACCCATGGTAACCGATCAGTTACTATGAGTCAAGACCGATTTTGGAGAAACACATGAGCAGGCCAAAACAGTACGACCGCATCGAATTGCTCGACCGCGCCGTGGAATTGTTTCGCCGGCAGGGCTTTAACGGAACGAGCACTGCTGAGCTGGTAGCGGAATTGGGTGTGAATCGAAAGAGTATGTATGCTGAGTTTGGCTCGAAACAACAGCTGTTCGAGGCTGCTTTGGAGCATTACAATAACAATCATCTCGCGCGGGTGCTTGCTCCGCTCGAGGCACCGGATGCAAGCATCGAAGGTATCAAGCAAGCCTTCCATGGCTACGCTTCGGCAAGTCAAGGGCCATTTCGCGGCCTCGGGTGCTTGATGTGCAACACGGCTGTTGAGCGTGGGGCGTTGGACCCTGGAAGCGGGCGCTTTGCGGCCGCGTACCTGGAACGAATCAATCAAGCCTTTCGGCACGCGCTCAAAAACGCACAACAAGGTGGGGACATCGACCCAACGGTCGACCTCGACGAGAGGGCCGGATTCTTGACGACAGCGCTGATCGGGATGGCGGCTAGCATTCGAGCCGAGGCACCACCCGCACAGCTTTGGGCCGCCTCTAAGGTTGTGACCGGGATGGTCGATGGGCTTACGACGTCCAAGCGGCAGGAAATTTGACGCAAAGCGTCATTGAAACGCAGGACATGTAGCAGTTAAAGTCAAAATGCCCGGGCTCATAGCCTACAAGTCTGAGGGAGAATAGTAGGATAGCTTTTAAAAGGAGCTTTGTATCACTGGCCTGCCCCTATAACATGTTGTACCCACTATGTTAGTCCCTGGGCCAGATGGTGGGTGGGGATACCATCCTGGCTTCCGGCGACGGCGGCCGATAGGCCAGCGCGCTGTGCGGACGTTTGGACTTGTAATGGCGACGCCAATCCTCAATCAAGACCTGCGCCTCCCGCAGGTTGTAGAAGACCTCCCGAATCAGCAGCTCGTCTCCCAGCTTGCCGTTGAAGCTCTCGGTGTAGCCATTCTCCCACGGGCTGCCAGGCTCGATGAATAGCGGTCGCACCTGCATCTTCGCCAGCCAGTGGCGGACGCGCTCGGCAGTAAACTCCGAGTCGTTGTCAGAACGGATGTGAGCCGGTACGCTGCGCAGCAGGAACAACCAGCAGAGCGCCTCCAGGACATCTTTGTGATTCATTCGCCGCTGGACCCGCATCAGCAGCGCCTCCCGGCTGTACTCGTCGATGATGTTCAGAATGAGATACGCAGCACCATTGTGGGTCCGATCATGGACAAAATCGCAGCTCCAGAGATGGTTAGCGAACAGCGGTCGCAGACCAATGGTTGAGCCGTCGTTGAGCCAGAGCCGACCCCACTTCGGCTGCTTGCGCGCCACTTTCAGTCCTTCCCGCCGCCAGATACGTTCCACACGTTTTTGGTTGACCGACCAACCCTCCTGGTGCAGCAACGCCGTGATGCGCCGGTAGCCGGAGCGCCCGCACTTGCCGGCCAGAGCGATGATGCGCTCGGTGAGCAGAACTTCCCATTCCTTGCTGGTTTGCAGGTAGCGCTGCGTCGACCGCGGCTGTTTCAGTACCCGACTCGATGATCACCATCCCTGTTAATTGTTGGATGCTTGGAATATACCAAGGGCCGTTTGGTGGATCTCTTCCTGGTTTAAAACCCAGGAGCGGATAGAACCGAGGGCAGCTGAAAATGGGGTCTCAACCGCCGGTTAGGCGACAGATTCTCACTCTTGTGGCAATCCCGCTTCAACCCAATTTCGCAGAGCCTCCAGCTCCTCGGCCAGCACTTGTCCGGCATGGGCCGCTGCCTCCGACTGGCGTTGGATCAGAAGGCTTCCGTCAGGATTACCCATATCGACCACCGGACCGTTTTTGCCGCCTGCTAACAGACCTTCGTAGGTGGAGAGGTCCAGACCCGCTTTGTAATCCGGTGCACCGTGGCAGCCAGAACAGCGGCCATCCAACAGGGCACGAAATGTTCCTTCGTAAGTGCGGGACACGCCCTCTAATAAATATGGACTTGAATTTAACAGGATGGAAAGTTGGCGCTCAAGATGCGGTTTAAGAGACGCTGAATCGAATCCAGCATAAACCCAATCCGGCCCGTGGCAGGCGGAATTGCCGCAAAATGAGCCGTCTGACGGCGGCTTTCCTTCCAACGCTGTCAGATCCGTGGAGAGATCATTCGGCTCGTGGCAGGCCGCACACGATGTATCGATGGCAAGCCCGTGTAGGGCAATCCAATTTGAATGGGTGTGAGAAGGGGGCTCCGGGCCACGAGCCAGTTCGATCTTCGTTACGAGCTGGTCCGAATCCACCTGGATGGGTATCGAGTGGCATAGATTACACTCAAGTCGAATCGCTTCCCCACCTGTTGTCAAATGCTTGCCGTCGTGACAGCGAAAACAACCGGGATCTTCGACATGACCCAGATTGTCTGGGTGGGTCGACCAGTCCAGTTCCAGTTCTGGATAGACACTCTGGTTGTAAATCTCGAACAGCGTTTCGACCGCTATGTCGATCAATGGCTTGGAGCCAGCAGAAACCGTTGGATGGTTCTCCGCGTAGTATTCTGGCAGCTGCTTGATCTGTTCAACCGCTGCTGCTGGATTGGCCTGAGCAGCTTTCAGGGCAGCAACCCCCTTTGCCCGGATATAGGGCAGGTCTTCTGAAATCAGACCCTTAGCCATGGCCAGGTCAACGGCTTCCTCTGGGCCGGGAATGGAGTGGGTAATGCGATTGTGGCACGTGATGCAATCCATGCGCTGCAGATACAATCCAGTCACATCTGCCGGGGTTAATCCCGATTCAATGTCGTAATACTCCGTGAGATTGCCCCTGGCATCGATTCCCCTGACGAAGGGGATGTTTTGCTGCAGCACATCCGTTGCGTAGTAATAAACCTCGTTTTCGATGTGCCAATGAATTCCTCTGCCCAAACCTTCCCTTTGGGACCCCCCACCCGTTTTTAAGATTAAATAGATTCGGGTTTCCGTGTTGTTTTCGTTCTCCTCGAAGTTGACCATTTCTCGCAGGCTATCGTCACTGAACTTTTCTGGAAAATGGCAACGTTCACAGGAGTCCCGGGCCGGTCGCATCTCGTGGGCGTAAATGGGAAACTCGTAGGATTGGGTCATGGTCGTCATGACGTGGCGCAGATCGCCTGCCTTGCGCGTGAACTGTGTCGTAAAAACATCGCGGCCGATATGACACTCGACACATTGCACGCGAGCGTGGGGTGAGCGCAGGTAGGCTGAATATTCGGGTGGCATTGTGTGGCAGGCGGTGCCACAAAATTCCGTGGAGTTGGTATAGACCCACGCTCTAGAGCCCCCGGTGAGTCCCAGGATCGTTATCATACCCAACACGATGTAAGGTAGAAGAATGCGCCAACGGGACGCACCTGCGGCCGGAACAAACAATAATCGAATCCATTTCCTGATCGTGCGCATCATCGGCCTCCAATGATTTAGCGACTAGGTCGGAGTCGTTGTCGGATTGTGGTAAATCTAACCGTCAGTCCATGCTCAAGACCCTGGGGTGGCCGTTGCCTCAACTTCAGGTGTCGGCAGAGGTTCCGGAGTTGGCGTTGGCAGGTCGTGATATCCGCGGGCGGCCGCCGCCAGTTCTTCCGGATCCTTTTGTCTGGCATCTTCCCCATTGTGGCATTGTCCACAGACCGAGTTCAAAGTCAGATAAGGCATCACCTGGGAGCCATCTTCACGAAACTGTGGGGCGTTCGGATCAAAATTGATAGCAAATTGATGGGAGCGTATGTCACCACGCATGAGGTCAAGATTCCCCTGAGCGGATACGGCCATACGCGGCATGTGGCAATCGATACAATCCAGCCTGGCATGAATGCGAACTTTGCGTACTGTATTTTGCCAGTGGCAATTTTCGCACCGCGAAATCATCCCTTGATTCGGATTTAGGTCGCTATCGGCAAAAACCGCGCTGGCATGGGGGTCGTGGCAGGCGACACAAGTGATCGCAAAATGCTTGCTGTTGAACAGGTCGTTGTACTGCTGGTTATGGCGCTCAAATCCATCCGCAGCTTCGATGACAGAGGCATCTCCTCGGATGTGACATTCACCGCACATCTGAGACGATCTGTCGATGACCATCCGCACACCACCTGGATCGCTCGTGTGCCGGCTGCCGGGGCCGTGGCAAGCTTCACACTGGACGCCGGAGAACTCCCATGTACCGACAATCCCTTCTAGATTGTCCTGATGCCCCTCCGTCTGGTAGCCGGTCGTATGACAGCGGCCACACGTGAAGGGGATCTCCTCGCCCGCGCTATAGGGTACCCAGGCCGCCCCAGCATTAAGGAAGTCATTTGCGAAGTTGAACTGGGTTGCCGCACCGGCATCCCCTGTCACGATGTGTCCTTGCCTGTCAATAAAAAGGGCCTTCCATTTGAAGCCACCTATCGCATATGAAATATCCTCCCAGGGGAGCCCGGACGGCGGCTCTAACACTCCGCCAGTAATGGCGTCATAGGGGAAGACAGGGGGTTGGCCGTTTTCAATTTTAGTTAAACTTTGGGGGTGGCCCGATAAAATGAAGCTATCATATTGTGCTTCATGACATTGGCCACAACGGCCGGACCCGGTGAACTCCTGGCTTGCTGTGGCATCATCACCTGCTGGTCCGGCAGGTCCAATCGGTCCTGCCGGACCGGCTGGCCCAATCGGCCCGTATTCAATTTCAGATTCAAAACAGGCTGCCAATACAACGAGAAACAACAACACGGGCAAAAGTGGATGAAAATTCCATTTATTATTGGCCATGATCTCCCGCCTCTGCGTATAGACTCGTACTGAGTGCTAGTAAAAGTGATGCTTCCCTATCTAATTAATTTTAGAAGATCCATTAGCCACCGTCACATGTCAAATGTCATGAATCAGGTAGCCTTGTCAGGTTAATAAAATCCTCAATGGGTGCAAAGACATTATTCTTTGAGGTAATTCCCAAGTTTCTGGAGGAAGTTCTCCAGGGCACTTGAAACTAAGAAATCAGGAATCCCGTGATTCGGCCTGGACCATGATTCACAACTGTTGGAGATATGAACTGGGGCGGCAAATGGGGATCATTCCTCGCCATTTCCGGCGGGAATAAAGAGCGTGTTGGCTGAAGTGTACGAAAAGGGGAAAAAGTGGGAGCGAAGGGAGTCGAACCCCCAGGCGGATCGCAGCTCAGCCCCTCACGGATGTGAATTCTAGGGACCGGAAACAAATCCGTGATGTCCTTTAAATCGAGTTAGAACTTTTTAACAATAGCGGTATTGTTTATAACCGCGAGGTCTGATGTCAATCAGCCACTTGGGGCGTTATTGAAAGATGCTGGCGACAATCAACTGCCTTCAAACCAGGCTTTAATTCCGATGATTTTTAGATGTTATGGCGGTTTTCATGAGCCACCAGAAGGTGAATCCTACAATTCAATGAATCTCATAGATATGCCCCGAAAATAGGCGACCGTGCGCTGCGTCAGGTTTTCCAAACCACACCATCAACGCAGGAGCCCACGCTATTCATCGCTCGCCCCGGTGTAGAAAACAGGCCACACAATGAACTGGCCCTCAGCATTCCGCGCAGCCAGCCAGCGGCCGTTGGGCGAGAAGTGCACGTTCCATGCGCTGGAGCCAAGGTAGGCGGCGGCCACTTCCTGCCCGGTGCGCCAATTCGTGATGGCGATCGAGTGGACACCGCTGCCGTCAAAAGTGCTGCTGGCAGCGTGAACCCTGTCCGGAGCATAGATCTTTTCCGGAGCAAAGCCGGGATCCGCATGAGTCCCTCGGGTGCCTACCAAATGCTCCTGGCCCGTATGGACGTCCAATTCTATGTAGTAAGCGTATCCATCCACGGAAGTTATCAGCAGGTTCTCATCGGAGAGCCACTGCTGCAGATTGCCCTTTTTTGCCAGGATGACCTCATGTCTGGACCGATCATAGACGATCACCGTGTACTCGCTGGCGTCTGGCTGCAGCAGCTGCTGGAAGGCGACCAGGTCGCCCGAGGGGCTGAAGAGCGGCGGACTGGCAAAGTCAGAGGATGAAGGGGGACGCACATCTTCCCAGCGCCATATCTCCTGGAACGAACTGCCGTCCTTTTCCCACAGAAATAAGGTTCCATTTGAACCGGCCGCGCCAAGCGCATCGCCGCCAGGTGACCAGCGAATGTAGGTCAGCCTCTCATCCGCGGCGTCCGCATCAAGCGCTGCCATGATCTGGCCGCTGGCGAGGTCGACGACGTGCACCGACTTTCCGGCAGCATAAGCCAGGAGGTCGCCATCCCTGGAGAAGGCTATTCTCTCACAGCAGAAATGTGCCACCGGCCCAGGCAGAACATGGGCTGCGACATCCCGATCCAGGTCCCACAGGATAAGCTGTTCATCCAGTCCGCGGTAGGCCAGCAATGAATCGTCAATGGCCACCGGTTGAGTTCCATCATACCTCGCGGCGATAAGCCGGCCGGTGGCCACATCCCATATCGTGATGGCGCTGCCTGGCTCCGTCGACAGGGCCAGCCGCATGCTGTCTGACGACCAAACGAGCGGACCGCCGAGGTTCGGGTAGTACACCGGCACTCGACCGAGCAGCTCTCCCTCAGAGGCACCAACGAGCCAGCGCTCCAGCCGGCCGTCCGGGAAGAGATAATGAATCTTTTCGCCGTTGAAGGCGACGGCGATGTTTCCCATCCCGCCAACCGGCGGCGCTTCGAGCGCCTGGCCAGCTGCCAGATCCCAGACGACGTACGGATGGATCTGCTCGCCGCTAAACCCATTGTAACCACTGCCGACCAGCGCCAGAGGGGAGTCTTGAGCCAGAATGATGGGTGGGGCCACCATATAACCCGCAGGCACATCTCTTACTTCCATCACCAACTCATCCGTGCCCACATCCAAGATCGCCAGGCCGGAGTCGCCGTCAGGCAGGTTATGAACGACGATCTGGCTGTCCGGGAGCCAACCGCTGATGCGAACCTGGCCCATCCCGCCAGCCTCCTGAACGGGGAATGCCACTTCACCGGTGATCACATCCAGCACCCAGGCGCGGCCGTTTGGGTCAACGGCAGCAATCATCCGGCTGTCAGGCGACCAGCGGAGTTCGGGCGGCACGCCCGGATTTGTACCTGAGTTGGGTAGTTCCCTGATCGTTCCGGCGTTCGGGTCGAGAATCAGGATTGGTGAGGAACTACCGCCCCCGCCGCTGATGTTCTGTATGGCCGCCAGCCGGCCATCCGGCGACCAGGCGGCGTCGCCCCAAATTGAACTCGATATGGCCGCCTGTTTGAACGCCTGACCATCACCGCTCGATGCCTCAAAAAGCCAGACATCGCCCGTGACGAGCAGTGCGACCACGTGTGTTCCCGATGTGGCGACCGCCGTGACCAGGTCCGGCATCTGCCGGAACCAAAGATCGATCTGGTCGTCCGAGCGCATGAGGGAGATGCCGTTGGTCCAACCGATGGCGACCGTTTCCCCATCCGGGCTGAAGGCCGCCACACGGATACCGTGGCCCATGATGACCGGCATACCCAGGGAGACCGCCACCTCCTCCCCGAGCCCTGGTGGGACACTGGTTCCCATCGTTGTTGGCGTCGCTGAGGGGCTATCGGCTGTCGGCGGCGGACCAGGCGGTACGGTGGCTCGTGCAGGCAGATCGATCGCCGTCGGGGAGGGGTTGGCCGGGGTAAACGCTGCGGTATCAACCGTTTCCGGACCTGGCGCACAGGCAGTTAGCAGCAGAAGAATGAAGGAAAGGATAGCCCCATTACGGGCACGAAGCGCTGACCCCATTGGAACCCTCCGCAATAGACAACACACAGGTTGTTAAGCGATTCACGAAGACACCGGTCGGGTCGACTCCTTACAGCTGCATCTTGGGCTCGGGATTGCTGGCCCTGGTCGGCAGCATGCGGGCTCCTCAGTTCGCAACCCGGGGGAAAAGTTAACCTTAATTCTATTCGATTCACGCCAGCGCACCCAACGCCAGACGGGTGTTTGGCCTACGCGAGTCATTTCACCTCATATTGAGAGGTGTTCAGTTTTCCACGGCCGTTAGCCTGGACGGTTAAACACCGGCGCTGACAAACAGGGTGATGACCGGCGGCTCAGCCCGGGCGAGCGTCCGCACGAGTGCCGGCTCCCGCATCACCAGGAGTAACTGAGAAATACACCATCAGAGTGTCCGACGATGTGGAGAGGCCCATCTCCCCGCGAATGCAGTAAATCTCGCAAGTTGTGAAAATCGACTGCCAACTCTTACTCTTACTTCCGGGCACTGGCCACGACGATGCGTTGGTAATATTTCAAACAGCCGGCTTCATTGAATTCCTGCCACCTGCCGACGACGTCGAGCTCCAAGGCGGCGATCGCCTGCTCATCTTTGGCCGCCACC
>JBFGLD010000124.1:0-9628 GCA_041576335.1 Anaerolineae bacterium
GTCCCGTCCGCATTCTTCATCCAGGTCAGGCCACTGGGCGTCAAGTCTTCGTTCAAGAGAATGTCGTTGTACCAGAACATGATGTCATCGGCGGTGAAGGGTTCACCATCTGACCATTTGGCCCCCGGCCGCAGCCGGATCGTCCACTCGGTGAAGTCTGCATTGGACTCCCAGCCTGAAGCGATGTGGGGGATGACCTCGCTGCCGTCCGGCGCGTGGCGAACCAAGGCGTCGTAGACCACCCGGGTATAGTTATTGTGGTCGGATGGACCGGTGAAGCCGCGGTTCAGCGTACCACCGTACTGGCCAATCTCATCGACCACGGGGATAATTAACGGATTATCGGGCAGGCGTTCGTCGACAGGGGGCAGTTCGCCGGCAGCGACCATTTCGGCCAATATCGGCGCTTCGTTGAAGGTGCCGCCGGGGATATTGCCAATCAGGAAGGCATTCGCCTCTTCGGATGTCGGCAGATAGACTTTCCAGCCCACTTCGATGATATTGGGGTCCTCAATCAGGTCAAAATCTTCACCCCCGGTTGCCTTTTGGTTGTTGTAATAAACGATGGCGGTATAGGCCAGCGGATCGCCGTACTGTTTATCGGCAATTTTCGAGAGCCAGTCATCAGACTGGACAGTATAGGTCTCACCGCCCTGGGCCAAGGCTATCATTGGTAACAGCAGCGAGGTTATGAGGATAACGACAAATAGCATGAATAGCTTCTTACTCATTACAAACGTCCTCCTTTGAACTTCTCCATTGAATAGTGATAGAGATGACAACTCGACAAAGTTGTGTTTACCGGTGGAGCACTTAATTTATGGCTTATGCTTTAATAGACACCCCTCCTTTTGTAGACCTACTTCTAGCCAAGGCTTGTTTAGAACATGATAATCACATCTGAAATGCAATGGATTATGCAATACGCAATACGGTCCTGGTGAATAGCGCGCAGAGCCCGACTGTTCGACTACAGCCTGGCCGCCGAGTCCTGGTCCAGATACAATTGGGCATGGTTCACCCGGCGCAAAATTGAGCCAGGGCGATCTTCGCTTATTGGCTCGGTTAGACACGCGCGCACCGCCTTGGCCTTGCGTGCCTCGGGCACAAGGCACAACACCGACTTGGCCGCCAGCAAAGCCGGAATCGTCAGCGTTATGGTCCGCGTCGGGACATCCTCGAGTGTGCCAAAATGACCCTCACCAACTTGCTGGCGGCGACTGGCCTCGGCCAACTCAATGACCTTGACCCAAACGGGGTCGTCAAACAAAGCATAAGGCGGGTCGTTGAAGGCCAGGTGACCGTTTTCACCGAAACCGAGGGCCACCATATCCACCGGGTATGCTTTGAGCAGTGCTTCGTAATCCCGGCAAGCCTGCTCGACGTTATCAGGGTTATTGGGGACCGCATGAAAAGCACCCGGCTTGACCACGTCAAGCAAGTGCTTCTTCAAAAACAAAGGAAAGCTGGCCGGATGCCCCGGATCGATGCCCAGGTATTCGTCCATATGAAACACCCGTACCTTTGACCAATTGATCCCGTCTAACCCCCGCAGGGCTGCTAAGAAGGTTAGCTGCGAATTACCGGTGGCCAAGATAATATTGGCCTCGCCCTTTTGGGCGATGGCTTTAATCATAAGTTCGCGGGCATCGCCAGCCGCCGCCTGTCCCATATCCTGGTTGCTCCGATAAATAGCCACGGGCAGTTTGTCGTATTTTGTTGTTTTTATAGGTTTGATGTTGTTCATTGTTGTCAAAATGTAACTATTCAGGTTATCCATTTAGGACTGGCAGTCCTGCGCTATAAATGGCGATATCCCATAATTACAGGTGTTGTTGACCAACAATTCGCCCTGTTTTTCAAGGACTGCCAGTCCTGGCTGAATAGTTATGTACAAAATTTAAATAAAATGGTTGCTACCGCGGCCAGGGCTCTCTTAGTTGGACAGCCGCGCTTATCACCACGATGCCGCATATACCCAGCGGCCGTCAATCATCGTACGCCAGGCGGTGAAGTCTTCGTCGAAGATAGCCAGGTCGGCATCTTTACCGGCCTCCAAGCTGCCTTTGCGATCGGCTACGCCGATTACTTGGGCCGGAGTCAGCGAGGCCATCCGAATTACCTCGACCAGCGGAATATCCACAAACTCGGTCAAAATCGGGATCATGCGGTTGACCAGGGTGGTGCTGCCGGCAAAGGAGGAACGATCCAGCATCATCCCCACCCCGTCGTGGACTTTATACTCCATCTCTCCCATGCGAAAGCGAGCACCTTCCGGCAAGCCGGCGCCGCTGGTTGCATCCGAAATAAGGCACAGGCGGTCCGGACCCACGCATTTGTAGGCCAGTTTCATGAGCGTGGGCGGCAGGTGTTTGTTATCTGAAATCATCTCCACCGTCAAACCATCAAAGGCCAAAGTTGCCTCCAGCAGACCGGGCTTGCGCCACGGACCGTCCTTAATGGTCGTCGACTGGGCGCTCCAAATGTGGATGATATGGCGCAAACCGGCCTTCATCGCAGCCAAAACGTGTTTATCCTGGGCACTGCTGTGGCCGGCTGCCGGAACAATCCCCAGGCTGTTCAGCTGGGCCGTTAATTCCAGTGCGCCCGGTAACTCCGGGGCGTAGGTCATGATTCTGATGACGTCGTGATGCGCTAACAGCGCAGCCGGCGTGCCGTCGTCAGGGCTGCGGATGTTAGCCGGATCCTGGGCGCCGCGCTGTTCCAGGCAAAAATACGGCCCCTCCACATGGACGCCCAACACCTGCGCCCCGTCTCGATCGTCACTCAGCCACTCGCGCGTAAATTCCAGCGATTTTACCAAATCAGAGATGGGCGCGGTCGAGGTTGTCGCCAACAGCGCCGTGATCCCGTTCCTGGCATTCTCGTTAGTGATGGTAGCAAAGGCCTCTGCCGTCGGTTCATTAAAGGTGCAGCCTTGTGCTCCGTGAATATGAATATCGATCAGCCCCGGCGTAATGAAGCGTCCACCCACGTCAATCTGCCCAACCTCAGCCCCCAGCGCCTCGACGTCTGCCAGGCCAACGATTGTGGATCCGTCGATGACCAGTGCTTTGCCCGTGACGACGGCTTGCGGCGTGACCAGGCGCCCATTCAACAAGGCAAATTGTCCCTGAGGTTGTTCGATCAGACTGGCATTCATGCTAATTACTCCGCGGCGCCACTCGACTCCCGCTCGATGAGCGGGCAGGAGAGCGTGATCTGTTCGGTAGCGGTCCGCCGGCCGGCAAGGCGGTCCAGCAGCATCTCCATGGCCAATTTGCCGGCCTCGATCAAGGGCAGTTGGATCGTTGAAAGAGCCGGATTTAAATAAGTGCAGAACGGTTGATTGTCTACCCCGATAATGCTGATCTCTCGCGGCACGCGCAGCCCGGCCCGCTGAGCCGTACGCAAGGCCGTGGCCGCCACGATGTCATTGGCCGCAATAATAGCCGTTGGCCGGGGAGATAACGCCAGCAGTTCCAGGGTTGACTGCTCCCACGCTGTTTGGGCTTCCTCATAATTACCCGGACGGACATACTCGTCGCAATATGCAAGCCCATGCCGTTTAAGACCCAATTGATAACCGCGCAGTCGCTCCTGAGAACTCCGGCGCGCCGGCGGCCCACACAAATGAGCGATGCGCCGGTGGCCTAAACCGACCAGATATTCGATACCCTTGATGATACCGTTGAGGTTGTCGACGTTGATTTGGTCAAACCTGCCATCATATGCCCGGGCCCGATTGATCAGCACGATCGGCGGCGCCGACGAGGGCAAGCGCGCTAAATCATCATTGTCACGGTCAACGGAGGTGGACAGAATTATGATTCCTTCAACCTGCTTTTCCAGAAGCAGGTTAACCGCTTGCGATTCGTCGTCGAGATTGTAGGCAGTTGTGCATAACAGGATGCTGTAGTCTGCATTGCGGGCCATGGGTTCAATAACGTTAAGCGCCTGGAGAAACAGGGGGGTTTCAATTTCTGTGACAATTACCCCAATGGTAGCCGTCTGCTGCTTAACCAGGCTGCGAGCCACGGTGCTGGGACGGTAATTAAGAGAGTGGATTGTTTCTTGAATGCGCAGCAGCGTCGCTTCAGTCATGGCTTCGGTGCGGCCATTAAGAACATTAGAAACGGTCGTGACCGACACGCCCGCTGCCTGAGCAACATCTCTAATGGTAGCCCGTTTAACATTATGCCGCCGCGCTTGGGACATCGTCGTCACCCCTGAGCGTGCCTAGTGAAACGATACAGTAAAACGTTTCATCGAATTTAACATAGAATTGCAGCCGTGTCAATTTATAATTATACTCGATTAGCATTCTCACTGCTAGTGACAAATGTCACACTAAATGCACCCTCGTCCACACCCAGCCGGCGGGGTACTACTATGCCCGGTGGTCGACGTGGTTATATTGTAATATACCTCTAACCAAGATACTAAAGCTCACCCAGTTTATAGGCTTGCCTGGCTAATCCACAAGCCATGGCGTAAATCATTTCTTCGGCGCCGGCCAAATCAATTATGGCACGCACCACCAGGCCGGCAATCCAATTGGCGCTGGCCCGTCGCCACAGATCGTGTCGCGCCGGTAGAGTGATTTTGGGTCGACCTGTCGTGTGTTAATTCCTTTTCTCCACAATCAAAAACCGATACTGGCTCCACCATCGACCGGCAGCACCACCCCGGTCACAAACCTGGCCGCGGGTGAGCAGAGGTAGACCACAGCATAGCCGATGTCCAGCGGCTCACCGAAGCGGCCCATCGGTGTCCGCCCCAGAATTTTCTCTTTCCGAGCCGGATCACCGGCCAAGGCATACCGGCTCAAGTCGGTTTCAATCCAGCCGGGCGCGACACCATTTACCCTCACCCCGAGCGGGGAGAACTCGCTGCACAAGGCGCGAGTCAGGCCAAGCATAGCGCTTTTGGCGGCAGTGTAGCCGGAAATTTGGGGAATACCAAACAGGGCCGCCATCGAAAGAATCATAACGATCGAGCCCTGCTGCCGCTCAAGCATGCGCCGGCCGCACTCGCGGCTCAAGGCAAACGAACCAAAGAGATGGATTTGCATGACCTCGGCTAATTCGGTATCAGAGGTGTCAACGGCCGGCTTTTTTAGATGAGTTCCGGCATTGTTGACGACAATGTCGAGTGGCCCAAATCGCTCTTCGATATCGTCAACCAAGGCCGGTATCGCCGCCAGATTGGTCAGGTCGTGACAAACGTAATGAGCCATTTCGCCCAGGCGCAGGCAGGCCTGCTGCAGCAGTTCCTCACGCCGGCCGGTCATCACCACCCGCGCTCCGGCCTCAATCAGGGCCTGGCAGGTGGCCAATCCCAAGCCGGTGCCGCCCCCGGTGACTAAGGCGAGTTGATTTTCCAATCGGAATGGACTGCTCATTTGGGCCTACTCCCGCTCAACCATCGTGATCAGGCCGTTTAAATAACCCAAGGCATAAGCCATCCCGGCGTGCCAGGGCGCGGCGCAGCTCATTTGGGGCGTGTGGTCCGGGATGATGACTCCCTCAAAGCCGTTCTTTTTCAAAATACGGAGCGCTCGCCCAACATCAATATCACCTTCGTCGATGAACACCTCCTCGTAATGTGGTACTTTGCCCCGCACGTTGCGACAGTGGACGTAGCATATTTTGCCCTGTTTGCTATAGGTGTCAATCGCCTGGTAGAGGTCACCTTCGGTCATCTCGGCCAGTGAGCCGAGACAAAATTCGAGGCCATTGTAGTAGCTGGGCTTAAGATCGAGCAATTTTTGGTAATAGCGCGGCTGGTAAACTAAGCGAGCCGTATCGCGCAGAGTCGGCATGGGCGGATCGTCGGGGTGGGCGGCCAAGCGTACGCCTGCCTCCTCGGCCACCGGTACGACCGCCCTCAGGAAGTCGGCTAAACGCTGCCACAACTCGTCGTGACTCACCTGGCCCACCGTTCCGGGCGGTGCCTCGGGATCGTAGACCATATTCCAGACCATGCCCCTGGAGATGGGTGTCTCCTGCGGGCCATCCGGCCCTAAAAAGGCAACCGACTCAGCACCGCCTCGGGCCCAGGGGCCCTGCACGTGGCCCCACACCCCGGCAAGGCTGAAGTTATAGCCCATACAGGGAATACCGGCCCGTCCCAGGCGGCCGATGGTCGTTTTCAGATTTTCCAACTGCTCCTGCTTGCGAGGACCGTCGAGCAGCACGTCATACCAATGTGACGGGTCGAAGTTCTCGATGGCGGCCAACTCTAACCCCTCTGCGTTGACCGCGGCTTTGAGATCGCGTAACACTTCATAACGCCACAATTTATCCCGATTATCGGAAATCCCCCAGCCGACGCCGGTACTGGCGGCAGTGGGGAGGCGGGGCTCCCGGCCAAAGTAATCGACCAGATGCGCTACGATATGGGTTGCCCCTGCCTGCTTGGCAAAACGAAAATTTTCCGGAGTTAGCATATGGCGGTAGAGACCAAGGCCGAGTTTCATAAGTTGCTCCTAATTCTCTGGGTTGCTTGTTTTTGCTCAAGAAAAAGGCTATAATGGCCTTTCAATTTACCAATTTGATGAGGTCTTATGGTTTCTCATTTAAGGCAGGCTCAGCCGCCCGTCCGCGCTGCGCGTCCTGAAGCTGAACAAATCGAGGATTTAATCACCCGTTTGCAGCGCGCCTATCCGGTAGACCCGGCTGCCATTCAGGTAGTCAGGGCGCCGCTCCGCATTTGTCCCTTAGGGGCGCACATCGACCACCAACTTGGCGTGGTAACCGGCGTAACCATTGACCAAGCGATTCTAATGGCCTTTGCACCCGCGGTGGATGGTACGGTGCGGCTTAATAGCGTCAACTTTGAACCGGAAACCTCTTTTCGATTGGAGGATGTACCCCCTTGCCAACCTCGTGACTGGGGTAATTACATCCGCGGGGCGGTGCTGGCGCTTCAGCGCAGCTATCAACTTGAGTGTGGCTTTGTGGGTATGATTGGAGGTAACATGCCGATTGGCGGCCTCAGTTCCTCTGCTGCGGTGACCATCGCCTACCTCTTGGCCTTGGAAGCTGTCAACCAACTGACCATATCCCCGGAGACAAATGTGTCGTTGGTGCGTTTTACCGAAAATCAATACATCGGCCTGAAGAACGGCATCCTCGATCAATCCGTGATTTTGTTTAGCGAGCGCAACCACCTGACCCACATCGACTGCCAATCCGTTCAAATTGATAAGGTCCCCACGCCGGTTCCGCCCCCCGACTTTGAAATCTTGGTCGTATACTCGGGCGTGACCGATGTCCTCGTCGGTACTGATTATAACAATCGGGTCGCGGAGTGCCAAGAAGCGGCCCGCATGCTGTTGGCGCTGGCCGGCCAAAAGGTCGAAGGCACCCCTTACTTGCGCCAAGTTGATCCCCACCTCTTCGCAACCAAAGGTCGCAGCCTCCCGTCGGCCCTATGGAAACGAGCCGGCCACTATTTTGGGGAAATGCAGCGGGTGACCGGCGGCCTTTCTGCCTGGCGCAAAGGCGATATCGAGCGCTTTGGCCAACTTATGACCGAGTCGGGCGAAAGTTCGATTAAATATTACGAGTGTGGCAGTCCCCAACTGATTACCCTCTACGAGATTTTGCGGGCGACTCCCGGCGTCTACGGAACTCGTTTTAGCGGAGCCGGCTTTCGAGGCAACTGCATTGCTCTGATCAATCCGGCAGCCCGCGAGACGATTGCGGAAGCCATCCGGCGTGATTACCCGCAGGCCCATCCTGCCCAGGCCAATCTTTACAGCATTCACTTTTGCCGGCCTGATGGCCGAGCTCAGCTGATATTTCGGAGCAGATAAAATGCAGGGCGTCATCCTGGCTGCGGGCAAAGGCTCCCGGCTTCATCCCATCACCCTGAAGCGCAGCAAGGCTATGCTGCCCATTCTAGGCAAACCAATCGTCGAGCGGGTTATGGAAAGGCTGGTCGAAAACGGCATCGTTGAGTTTATCGTCGTGATTAGCCGCGAAGACAGCGAAGTGGGGCGCTATTTTCGACAGCAGTCAAGCCTAGCTGCTGATATTCAGTTTGTCATCCAACCGGAACGGCTCGGCATGGCTAACGCCTTGAGCCTGGCCGCCGCGCTTATTCACGATGACTTTATTATGTCCGCCTGCGACAATCTGACCCCACCGGAGCATATCGCAGCCTTATTGGCAACCTATAAGGCCACACAGGCGCAGGCCACGCTGAGCCTAATGGAGGTGGATCCTTCGCTGGTCGGGCGGACGGGTGTGGTTGCCCTACACAACAACCACATTCAGCGCATTGTGGAAAAACCTGATCCGGACCAAGCCCCTTCCAACGTTGCCAGTCTCCCCTTATATGTCTTTTCAACCAAAATTTTGGATTGCTTAGCCGAAGTCAAACAATCGCCCCGGGGCGAGTACGAACTACAGGATGCTATTCAAATGTTGATTGACCGGGGCCACCAGGTCACCGGTGCCTTCACCGTCAACCGGTTGCAGTTGACCAACGCGGCTGACCTACTGGCCCTCAACCGCCATTACCTGATGACCGGTGGCGATACGCCCCAGTTGGCCCCGCGCCGCGTGGGACAACACACCCACTTGATTACCCCCCTGCGTATTGAAGACGGAACGACGATCGGGCCCGGCTGCGTAATCGGGCCACGAGTCTACATCGAGCGTAACTGCCGAATTGGGGCCGATGTCCTGATAAAAGACGCGGTCATCTTACGCGAAACTACCATCGCCGATGGGACCCAGGTGGTCGGCGAAGTCGTGTCGTAATTCAGCCGCGCTGTAGTCTTGAGTGAACTGCCGTCATTCTAAACCTACGACATTACCGGCTTACCGGCGTCGAGGGCGTCTCGTTTTTCTACGCCGGTCACGTTCGTTGTCGTCGCTGGACTTCTCCAACGACCGGTCGGTTTGTAGTGAAATTGCCTGAAGTTGCTCAGGCGACGGCTTTGTCCAGGTGCGGGCCGCGGTTAGCATAGCCTCGACATTCTCGGCAGGCATTCCCGGCGAGACCCCGCCGCCGACCGAAAGAATCATACCCCCACCGGGCGCAGCCTTGTCCAAACAGGTTTTGGCCCACTGGGCTACCACCTCCGTAGATTCCCGGACTCCAACGCTCAGCGGGGGCACATTGCCCATCATCGCCACCCGATGCCCCATCATTGCTTTGGCCATGGCAATATCCACCTCGTGGGTAAAGTTGAACACGTCGAAATTGGCCTCGGCTAGCGCCGGGTAAAGGTGAGAGCATGGCGTATCGTTATGATAAATGCGAATGAGACCCTCGAATTCATCAAAAATACGGCGCAGGAGCGGGGCAACGAATTCATTGTAATGCTCTAGCGAGACCATACCGACGATGTCGTCCAGAAGCATAACCCCCTCAGGCTCGCGAATCATTTCAAGTTGGGCCTGGAGCCAGCGGATAATTGTGGTGGTCACGTTGTCCAGAAATGCGCTAATTTCCCGGGGATGGGTAAGTAAGCCCGTCATCAAAGCGGTGATACCCATCACCCAACCGGCTGTCACCATAGGTCCGCGGGCGGCTACCATTTTGATTCCCAGTCCCTCGGCCTGGAGGCGCTCCTCCGCGTATCGGTACAGGCGCAGAGTCAGCGGCATAA
>JBFGLD010000125.1:0-9623 GCA_041576335.1 Anaerolineae bacterium
CTCGTTGTGAGGGGTTTTTTGTAATCCAAGCTTTGATTATCCTGGGCAGACGCATCCCTACTGCATTTGCAGGGCTCGACATTTGGCAATGAGTCCTAACTAGTCGGCCGCGGGTCGAACCCCAAGCGTAACTTTCACTTGAGCGGATTGACCGTCTGCTTGAATGATATCCAGCGTTACAGTATCGTCCGGTTGAGTTTCTTTGACCAGGTAGGTGATTAGCTCGTTCATATCTTTGATGGGCTGGCCGTCGATGGCGGTAATAATCTCCCCGCCAATGCGTAGCGCTTCATTATCAGCACCATTCAGGCCTTGCAGGCCGGCCGCTTCCGCCGGACCGTCCTCGATAACGGCCGCTACCACGGCGCCCTTGGTATCTTTCGGCAAGTTACGAGCTTCAATCACTTCGGCGGTAACACTGCCCCCGCTAATGCCCAACCAGGCATATTGAAACGTTTCCCCACGAATCAATGCCGGAATAACTTGCTTGGCAATGTTGATTGGCACGGCGAAGCCAATCCCAGAGTTAGAGCCGGTTTGGCTAATAATTTGAGAATTGATTCCTAACACCTCGCCCTGCCGGTTGAGTAGCGGCCCCCCGGAATTACCGGGGTTGATTGGCGCATCAGTTTGAACCACTTCGGGAATAGAGAAGCCGGCATTTCCACCCCTAATCACGCGCCCTACGCCGCTGACTATACCGCTGGTCATGGTGAAATCCTGACCAAAGGGGTTGCCGATAGCGATGGCCAGTTGCCCTACCTCAAGGTTGTCACTATCCCCAAGTTTAATCGGTCTTAAGCTGCTTGAAGGCGCGTCGACTTTGATCACCGCCAAATCCGAGTCCGGATCGCTGCCGATCAATTGAGCCGTGACGACCGTGTCATCGGCAAAAATGACCTCAATCTCTGTAGCGCCGGAGACGACGTGGTAGTTTGTCACAATGTGCCCTTGATCGTCCCAGACAAAGCCGGTCCCACCGCCTTGGTTAAAAAATTCGTGCGGATCGCCCGGCTCAGCCTCATCAGGTAATCCCGGAATATTAAAACCAAGTTGTCGCACATCAACTTTCTTGGTGACCTGAATATTGACTACCGAAGGTAGCGTTTCCCGGTATACACCAATCAACGCTTGCTCATAGGCAGCCACCAAATCAGGATCGGCTGCCGCTGGCTGGACTTGAGATAAGGGGGCAGCCTGGGCAGAACGGCTAACAGTGGCGCTAAAAAGTGCAGCCCCGGTCACAAGCCCGCCGATTAATATGAGCATCGTGACTGCGCCTATCGCAGCCGCAACTGATAGAGGTTTTAGCGAATATTTCATAAATTGTCTCCTCAATGGGAATAGATTTTGAAAACTACAGGCTTATTTTAGCCAACATAGATGAAAATAATTTTAGCGTTAGCTTAAAGAATGCTTAGAAAAAGCAGGACAATTGAACTAATGAACAATCCCAGTATTGTTGTCAGGAAATTGTTTGTTCGCCCCAAAAGAAACAAGCCCGGGTGGATAGCCGGGCTTGGTCGTAGCGGGTTTAAAAACCTAGCCAGCCATATCAATGGCCTTGTACAATCTCAGCAGATTAAGGTCAAGGTTGGGTGCTTCCGGTTGGTCTGAGCTGGTTGCGGCAGCTGCAGCGGGCTTGGTGTCCATAAGTTCTGGTTTGCTTGTTTGGGAAAAATCACGGCTACGACCTTGGACAATTGACTGGACATATTCCGCACTTAACTGGATAATGTTGTTTCGATCTTTCTGTTTCATCGCCTTTCTCCTTACCCCACAATACTACAAACGATCCACGATGAATAGTTGCGATCAATACAGTTATACGCGCGGCAGCCAAAAACATTCACTCATTTCGGGGGGATGTTCCAAAGGGGGCTATGGTTCGTTGCACTGAACACAGAGGCTCATTGCCTTGATTGAGGCGTGGCAGTGGGTGCCCTCATTGTGAACCCAATCGAAACCCGCACAGTGGGCCAGGGCGCAAAGACGGCCGTACTTGCTGCGGTCAACCGGCCACGTGGTAAGATCGATAGCCCTACCCTCGTAATGCAAGGAGTAGCGCCTGCTCTTTTCCGACTCGGGCGGATCGTGCTCAAGCAGCGAGTCATAAGCATCGGTGACGCGCAGCCTATAGTCGCCAGCCCATTCGGCCAGGACAAGTTG
The DNA here is from genome assembly GCA_041576335.1 of Anaerolineae bacterium. Classification (GTDB taxonomy): domain Bacteria; phylum Chloroflexota; class Anaerolineae; order 4572-78; family J111; genus JANQQF01. The sequence goes on from JBFGLD010000125.1 coordinate 2,170, forward strand.
ATTCAGCTGCGAAAGCGCCAGCAGCATCGCCGGATGCATCAGAATATCTTCGGTATCGTAAGGATAGGCTTCTTCCTGCTTAAAAACAATGGTCGCGTCCACAATGCCGACAAGCTGACTGTAGGCACACGAGTCCCGCTCAACGTGGCACAGCATCGGCGTCGAGGCGGAACGTTCTGTTTCGGTAAAACTGCCACTGGCCGAGATGTGTTGTCCCACGTCCACAGCGGACATAGGGCAGGATGGCTCATCAGCAGGAGCCAAAGAAATTGGCGGGGGGATCGGAGTAACGGTCGGCCACGGCGTTGCTGTTGGAGGTGGGGTGGCTGTTGGTATGGCTTGGGTCGGAATTGGCGGAGAGACCAAATTAAGTCGCACGCAAGCGCAAACGGTAAGAATGAGGATAAAAAAGAGACCGTACCCACCGGGGACAAGTTTTGGCCGGCCGGCCGCCTCGTGGTCAACGGAGACGCGGAGCAGACGACTAATCACCGTAGTAGCTTTGAGCTCCCGCAGAATCGTTTGTCTGCCAAGTCTTACCTGGCTGCCAGGGAAACCACTTTTGCCCGTCGTGACTGCTGCTCAAATCATAACTTCCCACGGCAAGCTCCTGGCTCTGTCCGGCGGCCTCATAAACGTGGATTGTGCCCTGGCTCGGATCGCCGGCGTGCGCGGTTACCAATAGCCGTCCATCTTGCGTCCAGCGCGGCAAATCGAGCCCTAAACCGGCCGGCGGCTTTAGCCAGGTCATCGCACCGTCCGGCATGCCCACCAAACCAACGGTCCGGCACGGATCACAATCCTGGAGGCGTTCAGCTACAAAGGCAATATATTTGCCGTCCGGCGACCAGACCGCCCCGCCAAGCAAGTTTACCTTGTCATTATCTTCCACCAAGATCCGGCGTGAAGCACCGTCGGTGGTAATCGTGTATAGTTTTATTTTCTCAGAAATCGCGATCTGGTCACCTTGCGGTGAAAAGCTTTCGCTGACAGTGGGCAGGAGCAGCTGGCGGCTAAGCTGCTTGTAGCCTCTGGTATCCTGGACAAAGCGGCGACTTTGATTGGCAGCTGGGGTAGGTGTGCCCCCGGGGACCACTGCTGGCGAGGAAGCCAAGTCAAGCGTAGCCGGTCCAGCACTGTCCGCGGGCGCTGCATTATCCGAACCAATCGCGGCGGGATAAACCAGTAGGGCCGGGATTGTGATGGCCGGGATCGTCTCATCAGCATTGAAAGTCGCAACAGCCATATCGGAAACCCAGGCGAACTGACCACCAGGCGTGGCTACAAGCCACCAGGTCGAGTCGGGATTGCGTCCCACAATCTCCAAGCGTTGGCCAAGTGGTAATCGACCGATGCGGTTATATTCCGTGTTGGGACCGCTCCGCAAAATTGCGGCGCTTTGGACGGCGATCACGACCGGCCGGGGCGGCGGTGGCGGTGGGGTGGGGGTAGGCAACGGTGTCGGCGGTACATTGGTCCGCAGTGAATTGACCCTACCTGCCAGAAAATCTAATTTCGTCCTCAGCAGTTCCACGTCTTCGGCTGAAGAAGCCACTTCGACAGGCACGTTTGTAGGGCTAACCGAAAGGGTGGTGAACTGCTGCGTTAGGCCGATAGTGAATATATTCGCAAAGACACAGACCGCACATAACAATAGCAGAGCAGCCAGCCCGGCGAGCGTAAAGAGCATTCCGATCTGGGTTCCGCAGCCGCCAATTATCAATTTACCGAGATTACTTTTCCAAAAAGGATACATCAATCCCCCATCCTTATTGGGCCGGGTTGGTCAGCCTAATCACTATTATAGCTATCGGCCCGTTCAGAAACGCCGGCCCGCCACGTTCGACCTGGCCGCCACGGATACCATTTTTGGCCTTCGTGGCTTGCGCTTAAAACATACACCCCGGCCGCCTCTTTGTGTTGGTCGTAAATGTCATATACGTAGGCGATACCGTCAGCCGGTTCGCCGGGATGGGCGTTAATCAATAAGCGTCCGTCTTGCGTCCAGCGCGGCATATCGGTGTCTAAATGTTCTTCTGGCGGTGTGAGATAGGTTATCGCCCCGTCGTCGAAATTCAACAGGGCTACGGCCCGACAGGGCCGGCAGTATTTGTGTTTGAAACCGACCACAAAGGCAACGTGCTTCCCCTCCGGCGACCAAACCGCCCCGCCGAGGGGTCCTCGTTTGTCACTGTCCTCAAACCAAACTGTGGTGAGAGCGCCATCCGTGGTCACGGTGTAAAGCTTAATCCGCTCGGTTATCGCAATCTGGCCGCCATCCGGTGAAATGCTGGCGCTAACCGGCGGTACAAGGAGCTGCCATTTCAGCCGCTCGTAACTCGACATATCTTCCACGTATTGGCGACTCGCCTCGGCGCTGGGTGTTGGCGTGCCGGGCGGAAGCGCCGGCGTTGGGGTCGCAAAGACAGTTGGCGTTATACGAGCTGAGTCTGCTATTGACGATACGCTCGAAGCCGGCTGGCCCAGTTGAGAGGGGGCGATGACAACCGGGATTGAGTCGTTTAGGTTAGCCGTAACCACGCCGCTATCGGCTACCCAGCCAAAACGACCATCGTTCGTCGACACGAGCCACCAGGTCGAGTCGCTGCTGCGCCCGGCAATTTCCAGTGTCTCTCCCGGCTGCAGCATCCCAGCCTGGTTGTATCCAACATCCGGACCGGTATGTAAAATCACATCTTGCCGATCAGCACGCAGCGTGGGGCTGCCCGAGGGCGATGGCGGAACGAATTGAGACACTGCCTTGGCTTGCAGGGTGTCGACCGATCTGAATAGTAGATCCACTTCCTCCAGCAGCAGGCTCACGTCCTGGTCATTAGACAATGCTTCGACGGGTTCACCCGGTCCGGCCGACTGCGCAACAACCTGTTGGGTTAAGCTCATGCTTAACAGGTTGGCAGTGGCACAAACACCGCACACGAAGAGCAGCGCGGCTAAAGCACCGAGGGTGAGGAGCATACCGACCTGGGTTCCGCACCCACCGATGACCAGTTTGCCTTGGTTACTTTTCCAAAAAGGCGGCATTAATTCCACCAATCGTTTTTCGATCGAGTATCCAAAAATTTACCGTTGTCACGAATAGCCACGATCAATTCATCCGTTGCTGTCCCAACCGGGGTATCCAGGCTTAAGCCGGGTAATTCATTCCCCTGGCTCTCCCGGAATAGCGCTAACAGGTTAGGGTCGGTCTGCAAGCCGAGATAATGCACACTGTAGCCCTTGGCCAAAGTTCCTTCTCTGGCATACACAAAAGTCAGGCTGTCTTCCGAAGCATAGAGTAAGGTGGCATAAAACTTGCCCCCAAAGATGTCCTGTCCTTTGGCAGGGATAAAGATCGGATCGCCGGGGTTGGTTTTTATGCCTGCCAGAACGGCACTGCCATCTTGAATCAAATCACCTTTGCAGTTGCACTCCCAATTCCAATTGTGGATAGTATAGGCAGCCACAATATTAGGTTTGAAAACTTTTCCAAAGTTAGGCGCGTTCGGATCAACACCCGCCCCCACGTCGACCAGCGATAAATCCACCTCGATAGGCTGCGGTTCTCTCAGCTTCAGGTTTAGGTCACCATGTTCTTCAGCCGGTCTTCTATCTCGCTCTCCATTAATGGGGATGAGGGTGTACGAGTTTGCCGACGTTGCCGGCGCCGTAAACTCTTGACTCTCGCCGACCACGGCGGCCGGCGTGCTGGCCGCCAAGGCCGTAGAAGCCTCGGCCGACTCGCGCTCTCCGGCACCGGTTGTTTCTTGATTAGATGTATCTGACTGTGAGGCAGGCGTGGCGATGGCTACCGCTGCCGGCACGACGGTTGGTGGGGCTATGGCCTCGGGCGGACTGATCTGCGGGGTTAGAGGCGCGGCCGGTACGATGCTTTCCGGCGAGCTACCTAACGGCCTGGCCGCAACTTCCGTAGCTATCGCTGCCAGTGTTGCGAATTGTGAACCCAGGGGCGAGTCGATTAGAGCAGGCGTAGGCGTGCTGGTCGGAACTAACTCCGGTGTATTCGTTGGAATGCCCGCCAGTACACCTGTTGGTATGGGCAGAAAAGTTTCCGTTGCCCCCGGTCCGGGCCGGCTAACAGTGAGTTCAAATCCGGACAGCTCCCAGCCCAAATAGACGTTTAGGGTGACCGAAACTGCCAGCAGAATCAAGAGCATCAGAGAAAGGATTGTCATGAAACTCATAGACACTCCCCAAAAAAACCACAGCATACACGAACCTAGCCTGGCTTCCTGACCAACTGTTTCATTTTCTAGTTCTTTTGTTATCATCGTCTTCTCCACTACTTTGGGTTATCTCGGGGCAAACTGTCTGCAGCCAGGTATCAGCAGCGTCGCCAGCCGCCTTTGCCATCCAAACAAAGCTGCGTCGTTTGATCGTTCAAGCTAAAGGTGATCTTTTCCACATAATCATCCTTATCGACGACGGTAAAAAAGGTTACGGAACGGGTTCCGCCGGGTCGGGGACCGGAATCCTCATAGCCATAGTAACAGGCTTTTAACGGTTTTCCTGCGGCCGTGGTAAACGTAATGGGCCAGGCGTCGGGCACCTTGGTGTCTGAATTGTTGGTCAGGAGCAGTTCCACATTGAAGCCGCGGTAATTCGGCTTTGTGTCATCAAAGCTGCCGGTAGCCCAGGCCTCGCACGGATCGCCCCGGTCCCAGCCCCACGGTTCTTCATACTTGTGCTGACTCCCAACCTCCAGAACGTACAGGCCGTCATCGCGGGGAGGCTGATCCGGTAAAGCGCTGTCCGTTAATTCGGTCGAAAAGATAGGGAAACTCGCTTCATTCCCATATTCGAGTTGGGTGATAAGCCAATTGCCGTTTATCTTCTCCAGGGTATAGATACCTCGATCGGGATATAATGTCCCATCCAGGACAATGCCCTGATGCGTTCCTGTCGCCTGATCACCATTCAGCTGGATTGAGAGCTCGACCAAGGATAAAGCCGAATACCCGGCCGAGAAGAAGGCTGAATACCGGCGTTCGATGTTAATCCAGCCCCGCCAGATGGTATCATCAGCAGGGTCATCAGGGGTTCCTTTATGGTCGATGACGACCGCATTGGGGGCATAGAGGGATTCAAGCAGGGCTAAATCTCGGCCAATAACGCCATTGATTTCGTCAAGGATCACGGCCCTGACCTGTTCCGGGTCGGGTACAGGCGTGGCCGGCTGTGCCGGCGTTGGCGGCGAATTGGGTTCAGGCGGGAATTGATCCACCGCCGTTTGGGTGGCCGCGACGGCTGCCTCAATGGTTGCCTGTAAACTAAGTTCCGCTTGCCGCGTGGCTGCAACACCGGCCGCAATAGTTGACTCAACATCGGCCGATTGGCCAAGCCCACCACAAACGGCAACCATCGCCGTCAATAAGAGGATTGCGACTGCTGAGAAAGGGTTCGAAGATAGCTTAACGCTATTTTGCCATGTTTTGTCCACGGTAGCAGTACACTATGACCTAAAATTAATGGGGCTGCAGAAACGCTGCATGCAGCCTCTCTGCTAATTAAAATTTTCCTTTACATTGCACGAACCGACATAAAAAAACGTGCAGCGGTGTTCAAACTGCGCTACACGCTTCATTCATCTGTTAATTAAGACTCGGAGCCCTGGTGAGGCCTTGGGCTCTGCAAAATACAGTTAACATATTATCATAATCTGAGGCCAGAATCAAGGGGTACTTTTCGGGGGGGCAGCGTGTAATATTTTGGCCTAACCGCATACGCAGGCGCGTTAGCCGCAGTGGGGGCGCGCTACGGCCGGCAATGATCAGGTGCATTGAGGCAGTATATGATCGAGCAAAAAAGTAAGCCCGTTGTGGCCCGGTCGAGCGCGTTGATGAGAACAGTCAGCGTCGCCACGATGGAGGGCGGCTGGAGGCTTAAGCAGGTTCAATACACCCGGGCCGACATCTGAGTTCAGCCAGTTTAGCACAGCGATAACCGTGTAACTGGCTCACTCTACGTCCGGCGCTTCAGGGGCCACCCGCAGGGTCGACTCATGCCGATACGTTACCAGGCCGGGGGCCGCGCCCTTGATCGCCCGGACGTATTTTTTGATGGTCACATCGACCTCAACGCTGGTATCGTGGCGGGCCCTGGAGTAATAGGCGGCCACACTTGCCGCCCAAAAAACATCCGCTTCGGAGGGCAATCCCTCGGCGGTAGGGATGATAACGTGGGCGCCGGGCATACGCCGGGCGTGCAGCCATAAATCATCAGAGTTGGCCCGGCTGAAGGTAAGGTCCGCATTTTGGAGGGCGTTTTTGCCGACCCAAACCGTGGCGCCATCAGGTGCGGTCAAGCGAAGCGGGCGGGCGCCGGTTTTTTTTCGGCGCTGTTTGGCGCCTCGTTTCGATTTGTAATAGCCGGCATCGGCTAAAGCCACGGCTACGGCATCTATCTCAGCCCGATCTTCGGCCATAACCAAGTCCTGCTCCAGCTGTTCTAGATAATCCCTCTCCAATTCGATTTTTTTGCGCTGATCCGGAATTTCGTCAGCGGCGCGTAGGGCTTTGCGGTAACGGTTAAAGTATTGCTGGGCGTTTTCACTGGCCGACAGGGCCGGGTCCAAGGTGACTTTGAGCGATCTATCGCCATCCCCCCACGCGGCAACAAGCCGTGTTTGCCCGGGCTGGATGGCGTGGGCGTAAGCTAAAATGGCTTCCCCCTTTTTCTTTAACGATTCGGGATCGGCCTGCGCAGCAGCATCTTCCTTCAAGCGTTCGGACCGGCGCTCCAATCTGGCCCGTGCCGCTTTAATGGCTTCGACCAGCGGCGCTTTGGCAGCGCTGTAGCCAGAGGCTGCATCCGCAAAATAGGTTTCGACAGCGTTAGAGAAAGTTTCAACGACCTGGGTTTGGGGCAAGTGCTGTATAGGGTAGGGCGCAAAGGCCTTGATTTGGCCGTCGTCGTCATAGGCCAGGGTAGGCTGCCAGTCGTTGCTCCAATAATAAGCAAACAATTCGTGAAAAGCTTGCAGCAAGAGAGACAAGTCGGTTAGTTGGGCCACCGTTGTATCAGCCCGGCCCGTGGCTCGGTAAACCATCTCTCGTGCCAAAAAGGGGCTAACGCCCAAGACCACCTGGGGCAGCAAGCGTGCCAGCTGAATTTGTGCTGACGCTTCGTTCAAATCCTGACGCAGAGCCAATTCCGTAAACTCGGATGGCAGTCGCTGGGTCTGGCCGGAAGGTGGTTCGTAGAAGCGCCCCGGAAGGAGCTGGCGTTGGCTGCTTTGCCCGGATGATTTTGGTAAGCGGGCCACGCCCAGAATGGCCTGATCCGCGCCGAGTAAGAGCAGATTGCTGCGCGTACCCAGCAATTCGATGGTCAGAATTGTTGAGCCAACCGGTCCCTCGAAATGAAAATGGAGCAAACGCTCGTTGGCCGGCTGGTCGATGGCTCTGAGAATAGCGCCGCGCATGTATTTACGCAAG
>JBFGLD010000126.1:0-9605 GCA_041576335.1 Anaerolineae bacterium
CGATCCCGTTCTTCATCATACCGCAGGTAGCTCCACCAACCACCGCCGTGAAACATTAATCACCTCAACTAGGAATACGTGAGCAATTTCTCAACCGCTGCAGCCAATTCAGCCAGGTTGCTGACCCGATGGACCGCGTGAGCATAGGGTAACTAGGCCGGCATGTCGCTGTCGCCGGTGCCCCACTGGCGCGGATGTTCGGGATTGAGCCAGATAATTCGCTTGCCCCGCCGCTTGATTTGATCCATCAAATCCAGACGTGGGTTGTTGTAATTATTGCGCGCATCTCCGACAAAAATAACCGTAGTGCGATGGTTGATCGTATCGCCGAAACGATGCATCAACGTGTTTAGACTGTTGCCCAGGTCGGTGTTATAGTAGCCCGGCTGTAAGCGGGTCAGGACCACGTCTATGGCCACGTCAGGTGGATGTTCGGTAAAATCAGTGCTGATATTTTCCAGATCATCGATGAAGGCAAAGCTGTCGGCTCGGGCCACCTGGTCTTGCAGCTCATAAATCATGCGCAGCAAAAATTCTACTACCGCCCGCATACTGGTCGAAACATCACAGATCAACACAAGTTTTGGTTTGAGACGTCGAGACTTAAATTTGAGTTCCATCGGCACGCCGCCATAGCGCAAGTTAGTCCGCAGCGTCCTTTTGGCATCCAACGTACCGGTTTTGCCCCGTTTCTGGCGCAAAGCAGCGCGGCTGCGCAGCTGAGCCGCCAGCCGGCGCACTTGGTCGCGCAGCAGGTCGGCCTCGCGCTCTGAAAGACCTCGAAAGGGACGATGCATAAGATCAACAGCATCCTGTTTATCCTGCGGCTGGCTGTCAACCCGCTGACGAGCAATTGAGGCCCCCACGTGCTGGGCGATCTGTTCGGCCAGCGCTTCGCGGTTAGCCCGCATACCCTCCATCAACTCATCGATAGCTTCCCGACTCATGCCCAACTCTTCAAGCAATTCGGACAGTTCCTCCATCAACTGTTCGAGGAGCTGCATCCCTAACTGGCGCGACATGCGCTGTTCAATCCACCGCTGCTGATACGGCTGGGTTGCGCTTTTCACACCGGCTTGTTGGGACATCTCATTTAATTGTTGCCGGCTCGGGTTCAAACCTTGCAGCAAAGCCTGGAGTAACTGCATCAAGTTATCAATTTGACGAGACTGGGCCGACGGACTCGGTTGTCCCTGCGGGCCTTCTTGTTGCTGCTGCTGCTGCTGGGCCTGACGCATTTGCTCCAACAAAGCCCGCAGCGCCTGCGCCAGCAACTCTTTTTCCTCCGGCGAAAGCCCGTCAAGTAGATTTTGAAGCGGTGGGCCGCCACTGCCAAAATAAAGCGGGAATAATTGGTCGAAGACAGGCTGGTCGTCAGCTTCCTTGACCAACGTTGCCCGCAGCAAGTAGCGAAAGTCTTCTCGTTCCTTTATACCCATGCAGGCTGTGGCTTCGAAGGCATCCTTACTTTCGGCCATCGAAACGCGCACCCCGGCTGCGCGTAGGCCGGCAATAAAGTCAACAATGCGTTTATCCATGATAGCTCCCCGAATTTAGTTACCACTCAGCCTGATGCTCCAAGGCCCCTGTGGGCAGATCCTCTCCGAGCGAGGCTGGGTCGTAACCACAGTTAATACAATTGCGAAATTACAACCCGGCTTACTTTTTCCCGAAAGTGCGATAACCCGTCAAATCATCCGGGTCAAACCCGCCTCGTTTGCGGACGCCGCCGTTTGGGCCGCGTTGAGCCAAGGCGCGTTTGGCCCGGGCTATATCAGATTCGTGCTTTAACAAAACGCTCAGAGTGGTTTCAACCGTCTTTGGATCCAACTTATCGGCATTCAACTTAACCAGGGCCCGGGCCCAATCGAGGGTTTCGCTGATAGAAGGTGATTTTTTCAAATCCAGGTTTCGTAATTGATGAACCAGTTCCACTGCCTGCTGGGCCAGCTTGGGGGCCAAATCGGGCACTTTTAAGCGTACCACGTTAAGCTCTGCTTCGACGGTAGGATAGCCAAGAAAGATATACAGGCAGCGACGCTTAAGCGCCTCACTCAACTCGCGTGTATTGTTACTGGTTAACAGCACTTTTGGCTGATGCTTGGCCTTGATGGTACCCAACTCGGGCACGCTAACCTGGAAATCGCTCAACACCTCTAACAAGAAGGCTTCGAACTCGACATCAGCCCGGTCAATTTCATCGATCAACAGCACAACCGGATCGTCTGAGGTCAGCGCCCGCAGCAGCGGGCGAGGCAGTAAAAACCGTTCCGAAAAGAAAATTTCCTCTTCTGCGGCGATTCGGTCGGCGGCTTCCCGCAAAGACCCCGTACTGCCAATGACATCCTGCAGCTTATCGCGCAGCAGCTGGGTGTACAGCATCTGTTTGGCATACTCCCACTCGTATAGAGCTTTGGTTTCGTCCAGCCCTTCGTAACACTGCAGCCGAATCAGTTGGCAGCCGGCAGCTCCGGCCCAGGCTTTACCTAACTCAGTTTTGCCAACCCCGGCCGGGCCTTCACTGAGGATCGGTTTGCCCAATTGCTCGGCCAGATAAACGACGGTGGCAATCTCGTCCGAGGCGATGTATTGCTGGGTAGCTAAACCTTCTTTAATCGCTGTGGTAGCTTCTGACATTAATTTATATGCTCCTATTTTTTCGAGACATTAGGCTGTAACGAACAATTAAATAACTAGGAAATAAGAGATTGGTTGTTGGTAAGGAGAGAAAAAATGTTCTGCCTGGTCGTCTAATCGTGGATCTCTAACTCAAAAAAATTCAAGTTAGGGTATTATGACTTTCATGCCAGAGATTGTCAAACAGAAAATTTTTCTGCTTAAAATGTGAATTCGTCGCTTCAGGTATCCCTGCTCAGCCTTGTGTCTGAATGCCCTAACATGACTGCATTTCGACCGGTGCGGTCAGGATAACTGAGGATAAGGTAATTGAGTTCAGGCCATCACTTCCCCCAAAAAGTGTACAACCGAGAGGCCTCTTACCTGCTGGGCCAATTGTTGGGTGGATTGGCACGCAAACTAAGGCCGTAGATTTCGTAAATATCACTATCTTTGCTACAATTTTGCCCACGTTCACAATAATTGAAAGGGAGCTAACTCGTGACCCGGCAAACTTTGTATCAGATGTGCCCACTCTGTGATCAAGGGACAGTGGTTCGTCAAAATTCAGAAACTGTTTATCGCTGCGATCGCTGCGGTTTAACCATAAAGGAACAGACATTGTTTAATTTTTTCAAAAAGGGGCGTCTTAGCGTGGAAAGTTTTGGTGACGGCGACTATTTACTGGCTCGGCAGGGGCTCACGAGTCAGGCTTTGGCCGCCGATCCTCTTAAGGTTGCTATCGGCAACGTTTATACCGATGAGCAACTGGCCGCAATTGCCGCCGGCTCGTTCGATATACTTCGCCCGGTGAGAACCGTGCTGGCCGAAATCATTTTGGAGCAGCTTAATGAGGCGTGTTTCATCCAGGTCACCGAACTGCGCCGAGGCCATGGCCAGCCGCTGACCGAAGTAAGCAGCTACTTGCCTACCGGCCCGGTTCCCCGGCAGGATCTGGTCTGGCAAGACAAGGGTAACCTTTTCTGCACTACCCATCGATTCGTGTTTCCGAGCGACCGCTTCACTTTTATTCGCCTCGACCGAAAGTTAGTCGGGGTCAAAGCATTTTCGAACGGCGTAGCCGTGCAGCGCAAAGGTGAGGATTATGCAACTTACTTCGTGGACTGCTTTGCTCACGAAGCCGCGCTGATCGCCGCCTACGTGCTGGCTAAAGTGCCGTCCCTGGCAAAAAGCAGGCAACAATCTTCGGCTAAGACAGCAGAAGGAAAATAATCCACGGCAGCGTAACAAGCGAGAGCAGCGTGGAAAGGAAGATAACGCTGCTAACCAGCTGCGAATCACTGTTAAATTCTGTGGCCAGGATGCCGGCAATCACCGCCGTCGGCATCGACGCTTCTACAATGGCAACCTGTCGCGTCGCCCCCTCTAAACCCAATAAAGCACTGAAGGAAAATCCCACCGCGGCTCCGCCGAGTAATCGAAGCAATGCGGCCCCAATCATCACTCCCCACTGTCCTCGCAATGAAACCTGCGCAACCTGCATACCCAGCATTATCAGCATTAACGGGACCGCTGCATTCCCCAGAAGCCCGGTAATGCGCATAACCATGTTTGGCGCGGGCAAATAACCGAAATTCACGCTCAACCCCAGAACGGCGGCATACGGCAGAGGCACCTTCCAAACATTACCAAAGGCCCGCTTTAGTGAAGCTTTCCCGGACGAGGCCAGAAAAACCCCGACGGTATTGGCATAAATGCCTCCTAAAACGCCGACAATTATCGCCCGTTCCAGGCCTCGCTGTCCAAACGCAAATTCATTGAGCGGGATGCCGTAGTTGGCCACATTAGTCAGAGCAATTGAGAGAATAAAAGCGCTGCGGGTGAGCCGGCTCATTCGGAGCCAACCTGTTATTAACCAGGCCAATACAGTGATGGTACCTGTGGCCAAAAAATAAAACAAAAATAAGTCCGCCAGTTCTTTGCCCTGGATCGCGGCGTTGGCAGTACCATAAAATGCCAGTGACGGGCTGGCCAGGTAGATCACAATTTGTGAAATACTCCGAGCGTCGATCGCCTTGATTCTGCTTAGCAGGGCTCCTAAGCCGGCGACCAGGAGAATTGGAGCAATGATGGTTAGGATGATTTGAAAAATTTGGGGCATCTGAGAGGGATAAGTATTGCCCCTAATCTAGAATGTAAGTTCCGTTGTGATCATCTAGCTCCTCATAGTCGTCGAAAAATGAGTCCAACTCTTCTTCAAAATCAAAGAGGTCAAGTGCTGCGCCAAACAAGTTTATCTCGTCCAGGGCATCTTCAGCAGCCTGGGCAATGGCCTCGTTTTCGCTCCCGGTGCAAATCTCCAGGACCTCGCGGGCTACCGAACCCCCGATGCGGCCGAGTGCCCAAATCGACATCTCTTGGACCTGTAAATCGGGGTCAGTGTCAATCAATTCAACTAATTTGGATACGGCCTCCGAGGCCTCAAGTTCACCACAAGCCCGAGCTGCTTCAAAGCGAATCTCGCTGTTGGGATTGTCTAGCTCGGCAATAACTCGTGAACACCAGGCAATGTCGGCACTGCGCCCCATGGCAAAAATAGCGCTAACTTGCATCGATTCATTATCATCGTAGTAAGCGTTTTCGATTATTTGTTTTACTTCGGCTTCACCCAGAAATGAAATCGACTCAACGGCTCTTCGACGGACTTCGATATCTTCTGCCGGCTGATGGATCGTATCCAGCAGCGCTTTTTTGATCGGAATGATATATTCGCGATCAAGCTCCTCCAACTCACTCAGGTAAATAAACCGCCCTAAGGCAGAAGCCGCCGCGGCTCTAACGATCGCGGCCTCATCCGCTTGAAGTAAATGGAGTAGGGGGCCAATCAGCGCCGGCTGTTCATTCTCCCATAAACCACCAACCGCGAGAGCCCGCACATCGGGGTCTTGGTCGGCCATGCCCAGGAAAAACACGGGGTCAAAATCAACCTCGAAGTTTTCTTCAGAAATCTCAAGTAACTCTCGCATCACATCCCGGCGGCGCTCGGTTGCGATCGTCGGCCAAATCTTCTTCAATGCTTCTAAATCAGCCTGATCCATCTTCGAAAGAATAAACAGACTGCTCGTGCGGAGCTTTTTGTCTGTCGCTATTTGATTCAATTGACCTTCAAAGGTGCTGCCCATTTTATTCCTGCCATAAAAACGTATATCGCTCGCTAACTCCGCTAATCGGTCTGCCCACTTTTTGACCGTTTGCGTCACTCGTTATCTCTTCGATGAATACAAACCACTCATATTTACGACCGGTAAATTCATCGGCCAAACCCCAGTACAGATCAGGGGGTACAACCCACAAATTATCTTTGAGATTGTGCCCGCCAAAGGCAAGCTGGCCATCTTGCAGCCATGTCATTCGGACGGCGTACCATTCATCTGGCCCTAGCGGCCCCATATTTTCCCAGCGCAGAATTAATTCCTCCTCGCGCCCGAATTTCTTGCCGTCTGCCGGCCCGAGTAACACCGGTGCCGAAAAGCGTGGTGTCGGGGTCGAGGTTACTGTCGGCGTGTTGGTTGCCGTTGGGTTGCCAAAGGGAGTCTCCGTCGGGGTTGGCGTTGAGGTCGAGGTCGGCAGCGGCGTCGACGTCATCGTCGGCGTATCAGTTGGTGTCGCCGTCGCCGTTGGGCTGGCCGTTGCTGTTGGCGTTGGCGTAATGGTTGGGGTTGCGGTCGCCGTTGGTGTGGGTGTCGGGGTCGGTGTCGGCGAAACAACCAACAAAGCGAGCTGGCCGGCGCCATAGCTTAATACGGGCTCAAATCGAATAATTCCAAAAACAAAACCCACCAAAATAACAACACCCAAGCCAATCTGCAAAAACGGCAAGGGTCTTGGTTCTAGATAAGCTCCACAATGAGGACAGGTACGAAGTGCGCCGGGTGTTCGTAAGCCACAGACTCGACAGTGGATCGAACCGGGCGTAGCAGGTTTTTCTTGACCACATTCAGGACACAAGTACCAGTTAGGCTCTACGGCATGGTTACAATTGGGGCAGACAAGGTCAGCCGACATTGTTAAAAGAGATTATCCCAATCTATCGTTGGAATCGGATTGCTCACGTCGTAGTAACTGATAACCAACATCAGGGTAAGCAGCAGCGCCAGGCCAATGAAGTGGATTGCCCCTTCCTTTTCAGGTGCAACGCGCCTTCCACGAATGGCTTCGATGATAATGAAAAGAATACGTCCGCCGTCTAACGCCGGTAATGGTAACAGGTTAGTTACAGCCAACGCGGTGCTCAACACGGCGGTCAGCCACAATACCGGAAACCACCAATTAAGTGAGACGGCCGCTTCCACGGCTGAGCCGGTTTGCTGATATATTCCAACCGGCCCCGTAGGACGGGCGGCTTCAGCCGGAAAAATATTTTGCATGATCGCAATCGGCATATAAAATGTTAGACCCACGTACTGGGCCGTCTGGGTCACACCCCGCGCAACTGAATCGGACAGGGAGTAGTAACTTATTTGATTTTCCCCTTCATAACTAATCCCAACTCCCATTGAGCCTTGCCCTTCGGGTGGATTAGCACGAGGCACGAGTGAGGTCGTAATTATTTGGTCACCCCGTTTCACCCGCAGGGTGGTTTCCTGCCCTTTGACCTTGTCGATATAACCGATCAAATCACCAACGTATTTAAACTCGATGCTGTTGGCCCCGATAATGATGTCCCCAACTTGAAGGCCAGCCTGGTCCGCCGGTGTATCCGGCACGACCTGGGTGATAATCGTTTGGGCCACAGGTACTTGTTCACCTTCGGCATTGATGCCCGTGACAGGTTCGGGTACGCCCGACATGGAGGTCAGCGTGAAGAAAAAAATAGCAGCCACTAAATTCATAAACGATCCGGCCACCAACACGGCAAGACGAACCTTTTTGCTTTTGCTCGCAAAGCTGCCGGGATCGGTTGGGTCTTCCTCACCAACCATCCGTACATAACCACCCAGTGGGATCCAATTGATCGAATATTCGGTTGGGCGTACCAGGGCATCAACGGTTACGGTAGGACGCTCAGGAGTCATTGCAGATTCTTGAGGCGCAGATGGTGAGCGCTGGCTAAGCAAATTAAAGAAGCGAGCCTCACTGCCAACCGGCTTCTCAGCACCATTGGCTTCATCTTTTGTTTCGACCGGTTCCATACTGGCGATAGCCGGTCGGCCTTTTTCGTCAAGCGTTATTTCGGCATAAACTTTTGTTCCGGACTGGATAGACCGGGGAACCGTTACCTTTCGACCAATTACATATTCATGGCCGTCCAGGGTAATTTTACCTTCGCCTTGCCATACCTTCGCGGCACGGGGTGGAAAACCGATTGCAAATTCCTCAACCGTAATCCCAGACCGTTTGGCCACGATAAAGTGGCCCAGCTCATGCACGAAGATCAGAATGCTTAAGATCAGTATAAAAGCGATAATTGTAACCGGATCCAATGTACTAGTCCTTTCACGAGGCTTCTTCAACCACTAGGGCTAATTGTCATTATACTGCCACTATAGCCTCTTGCCAAACAAAGCAAAGGGTACAAAACTGTTGAATGTGAGCTGGCCCAAAGGTTAGCCCATTGACATTAACATTTCCTTAAAGTAAGACCCAACGCACAAAACAGAACTTACCCCGTCGCGCATCACGGTGCTGGTCCATCAGCAATAGATTCTTGGAAAAAGTTCGACTTTAGGTTGTTTGGTAATCAATAAGCCGGGCCGGCCCACCGGGTCCACTTGATAAGACATCTTCGACACCGGGAATCTTACCCACTTCACTCTCGACCGCGTCAGCGTGCGCACGTTCACAGATTAAATGAACGTTTGGCCCGGCATCGATGGAAAAATATACCGGCAGACCGTCCTTGCGCCACTGCTGGGTTGCCCGAATGAGGGCCAAGGTAGCTGAATTCCAATAATACAGCGGTGGGTGGCTGGACATCATAACCGCATGCATTATGATGGCATCTTCTTCGATAATGGGTCCCATACTGGTAAGATTACGGGCTAACAGCGCTTTTCGGCAGGCTGTCAAACGATCCGGCACGCCGGTCACGCGGGCCGCTTGCAGCGAACTGGTGCCGGCCAGCTGATGCCCGCCGGTCGAACCGACCGCCTTATGCGCCTGGCTGACAACTGCCACGATGTCATGCAAGTCCCAGTGGTCGGGCGAGGCGATGCTGCAAGCCACGGATGTCTCATCATTTCCGATGACCCATTCACAGTAGCCGGCCGGCACCGACCGGCTGGCCGAGCCGGAGCCGCGTCGAGCCAGTCGCGACAGGGCAGCCTCATCTAAATGGAGGCCGGCGGCAGCAGCTGCGGCCAGGCTCAGGGCGGCAAAAGCCGAGGCCGAGGAGGCGATCCCTGAGCCAACCGGGAAATTACTGCCCGACTCAACCCGGGCCGCTGAGGATAATTTGGCTTGGGCCCGTACTAAATCGAGGTGAGCCACAACCCGCGTCAATGCAGAACCGTTTACGTTGTGGTGATTAATTACCAATTTGTCGACCGCCAAACGATCGTCAAACGCAACCGTGGTGATGGTCTGCAAGCTGCCCAGGTTCATCGACAGGGAAGCGTTAGCCGGTAGGCGCAGCGTGTCATCCTGATTGCCCCAATATTTGATGAAGGCGATGTTGGGATGCGCCAGGGCGGTTGCCCGGCGCTCCTGGGCTGCCTTTTGCCAAAGCACAGCCTGTTCCTCGTCGGAGACGCGCCGCGCGGCCTGGAATAGAGATGTTGTATGGTTCGCCATTGACTATTGTCTAATCCTATTTTTCGCGAGCGGGCTTCTTGCAGGCTTTTAACAATGCTTTCTTTAACGCCTCAGGGTCTACCTTAGCAACCCGACGGTCATTGACCCATAATTTACCTTGCCGTACGCCAATCAATATGTAGTTGTAGGGTGCCGGATCATTGGGTTGAGGCCGGCGTGCGGCGGAAATTGGCCCCTGCCAGACAAGCGCAATCGCCCGTTCGTAAGCACCGGCC
>JBFGLD010000127.1:0-9569 GCA_041576335.1 Anaerolineae bacterium
TCCGAAGTAACCAATTTTCGGAGAAATGCCCTGGGCGGTGACGATGCGACCTTATTGATTGTCAAAATGCTGCCCCAATCAGATTTGGCCACACCCAAAGATATTTCGACGGTGGTGAATACGATTGATTTTTCTTATCCCGCGGACATCAAGTATCTTAATGATATCGCAGACCAGGTGACTAAGGCCTGCCGCCAGTTACCTTCCTTGCCTTCCGGATTTAAAGGGGAAGACTTTATTTATTTAGTTGAGCTGGCCATTTCCGAAATTTGTACCAATATTATTAAGCACGCCTACGTCGAGGTAGACGGCAACGTCGACGGTCGGATTACCTTACTTAATAACGGAATTCAACTGGATTTCTATGATACCGGGGTTGGCTTCGATCCAAACACGATTCCCCAGCCGAATTCTGATCCGGGTGATCTGGTCGAGGGAGGATATGGTTTGCATATTGTGCGTCAAATCATGGACGTGGTCTCATATGAACATTACCCCAAACGGGGTAACCATTGCTACCTGTTAAAATGGTAGCCGAAAAAGCTTTAAGCGGGCGGCGATCGCCATAGTGAGCCGCTTAAATTGCCTCTTAGATGGTAAAGAGCTACAATAAGCTCCAGATTTACGGTCAAGTCATCATGATTGGATTGGAATCATTTGACAAAATCACTTAACAAACCTGAACAGGGAGAGTTTTATGGAAATCTCTTTCAAATCTGTGTCACCCACGGTAAACGTGGTCTCGTTTAGCGGAGCCTTAAATGCCCGCTCGGCCGAAGAAGCTAAACAAGTATTTAGGGATTTGACCGATCAGGGCGTTACCCACGTCATCGTTGATCTTCAAGGGGTACCCTTTATAGATAGCTCCGGTTTAGCTTCGCTAGTTTCGGGTTTGAAGACATTAGGGGGAGAAGCCTCTAATTTGAAGCTGGCGGCTCCGCAATCGCAGGCTCGTTTGTTGTTTGAATTGACCATGTTTGACCGCGTTTTTGAAATCCACGATACCGTTGACGATGCCCTGAGTAGTGTAGAGGGATAATGGTTCGCCCGAGGAAATGAATATATCACACCGCGTTCTTGAAGCGGATATAATGCTAGTACATCTTGACGGTCGGCTGGATGCCCTGGCAAGTCCAAAAGTTAAGGCTGCTCTGCAACAGCTATTGGCAAAAGAGCAGCCTAAAATCATTATCGATCTTCGAAAAGTACCTTTTATTGATAGCTCTGGTTTGACTTCATTGGTTTCCGGTTTGCGTTTAGCTCGGGAAAAAGGCGGAAACATTGCATTAAGTGGGGTGCAGCTTCAAGCGCGCACGGTTTTTCACCTGACTATGCTCGATCGAGTGTTTCATATGTATCCCACCTATGACCAGGCCAAGCAAAGCTTAAAATAATCAATTGAGTATTCGTATAGATTTTTCTCTGTGGCCATAAAAGTACTAATTATAGATGATGCTGTCCATATTCGACGGCTTGCAGCCAGAATGTTGGAGCGGGTTGGCTTTACCACCCTTGAAGCCGGTGATGGTATTGAGGGGCTTCGTCTTTTAAGAGAAGAAAAACCGGACATCGTTACGTGCGATATTTCTATGCCCAATATGGACGGCCACGAGTTTCTGTCAGCCGCCAAAGGGAATGCGGAAACCTGTGAGATCCCCATCATTATTGTGACGGCAGTCGGTCAAGAAGGAGAAGTGGCTAAGGCGACGGAAATGGGGGCCGACGCTTATATAACAAAGCCTTTCAGTTCCAGTAACCTCGTCGAAACGATTCAAACCCAACTAAGCAGAATATCTTCTCACAAAAAATAAAGCTGCAAGATGATTCTTGCAGCTTTATTGAGTCTGAGATTCAGAGCTTTTATTAGACCATAGCTTCCGGAACTGCCTCTACCTCGAGCTTATCACCGGACTCGACCACGTTGAGCAAAATCTGACCGTCTTCAACGTCAGCTTCGATGATATCGCCGGGAGAACACTCACCTGCCAAAATCCTCTCAGACAGAGCGTCTTCGATCTGATTTTGGATGACTCGCCGTAACGGTCGGGCTCCAAAGTCGGGATCGTAACCTTCATCCGAGATCAACTCTTTGGCGGCGTCGGTCACGAGCAGCGTAAGATTTTGCTCCGCGATTCTTTCTCGCACTCTATCCAGCAGTAACTCGACAATTTTGACAATTTCGTCTTTACTCAAAGCTCGGAAGATTATGTAGCCGTCAAGACGGTTGCGAAACTCGGGCCGGAACATTCGCTCCATCTCGTCAACAACCTTTTTCTTCATTTTCTGATAGGCTTCTTCTTCCGTACTTTCCTCATCTTTTTTGACGCCGAAGCCTAAGTTGGTTTCGCGCTTGATGAGATCTGCCCCTACATTAGAGGTCAGGATCAGGATGGCATTTCGAAAATCAACTTTTTTGCCTTTGGCGTCGCTTAGATTGCCGTCTTCCATGATTTGCAGTAAGGTGTTGAAGGTTTCGGGATGTGCCTTTTCGATTTCATCAAATAAGATGACGCAGTAGGGGCGGCGGCGTACGGCCTCGGTTAATTGGCCACCTTCTTCGAAGCCGACATAACCCGGCGGCGAGCCGACCAAGCGGGCTACGTTATGCCGCTCCATAAATTCACTCATATCTAACTTGATGAGCGCCTCTTCACTGCCAAACATAAATTCGGCCAGTGCTTTTGCTAATTCGGTTTTACCGACGCCGGTAGGTCCCAGAAAGATAAAGGTGCCAATTGGACGCTTGGGGTCTTTAAGACCGGCTCTAGCCCGACGGACCGCTTTCGATATTGCTTCGATCGCTTCGTGCTGACCGATAACTCGCTGATGCAGCGCATCTTCCATGTGCAGTAACCGTTCTTTCTCTTCCGTAGCGAGTTGCCGCACCGGAATACTGGTCCACATGGAGACAACTTCGGCGATATCCTCTTCCATCACCTTAGGTTTTTCGGACGTAGTATCGTCGTCGAGACTGAATTCCAGGTCGTCGAAATCTGCGTCCGATTCTTCCGCCAGCAAGATCTCTTCTGCTATCTCGGTCGGTTCAGCCAATTGAGTAGCTTTATCCAACTCAGATACAAAAGGCACTTTGTAAAGACGAACCCTTGCTCCGGCTTCATCAATCAAATCGATCGCTTTGTCCGGCATAAACCGATCGGGAACATAGCGGGCGGCGAGATGAGCAGCCGCGAGAAGAGCATTGTCCGTGATCTCTAAGTTGTGGTGAGCTTCGTACCGGCTTCGAATACCCTTAAGTATTTCAATCGTTTCTTCAATGGTCGGTTCCTCGACCATGACCGATTGGAAGCGGCGTTCTAAAGCTGCATCGCCTTCGATGTGTTTACGATATTCTTCCAGGGTTGTTGCCCCGATACACTGTAGTTCTCCGCGCGCCAGCGCCGGTTTGAGAATATTGGCCGCATCGACCGAACTTCCAGCCGAGCCGGCACCGACCAACATATGCAGTTCGTCAATAAAAAGGATGGCACCAGATTCTTTAATTTCATCAATGACTCGTTTCAACCGCTCTTCAAATTGACCACGATACATAGTCCCTGCCACTAACGAGCCAACATCAAGCATGACCACCCGTTTACCAAGTAGGATGTCCGGCGCTTCGTTGTTTACAATTCGCTGCGCTAACCCTTCAACAATCGCTGTTTTTCCAACACCGGGCTCACCAATAAGGGCCGGATTATTTTTGGTCCGACGTGAGAGGATTTGAATCACGCGTTCAATTTCCACTTGACGACCGACAACCGGATCCAGTTTGCCTTCTCTCGCCTGAGCCGTCAGGTCCGTTCCGAGCTGGTCAACGAGTGGTGTGTTTTTGCTGCTCTCTTTGGTTGAAGAGGTTGACGCTTGTGAGGAGGTTTCCATCATGACCCTGGCCGTCTGAGAGCGCACTTTGTCTAGACCGATACCCAATCCTTTGAGAACGTCGACGGCAACGCCTTCACCGGCCCGAACCAAACCTAGCAGCAAGTGTTCTGTGCCTATGTAATGGTGTCCCAAGCGACGGGCTTCATCCACGGCCAGTTCGATTACGCGCTTAGTACGAGGGGTCAAGCTTAATTTGCCGTACATCGCTCGTTGACCCCGACCAACGGTGCGTTCTACCCGCTCACGTATTTGCCTGGGGTCAACACCCAAGTCACGTAACACTCTAACTGCAACACCGTTTTCCTCACGCACCAAGCCTAGCAGAAGGTGTTCGGTACCAATGTAGTTGTGGTTAAGACGCTGTGCTTCTTCCTGTGCCAAGGTTAAAACGCGACGAGCGCGTTTCGTGAAACGATCAAATTTGTCAGCCATTTAATAAGATCCTCGTCCAATCCACGACGTTGTCGCAGATTGATCTGATAAAAAATTTAATTTATTAAAATACAGGTACGCTCTAG
This sequence comes from Anaerolineae bacterium, assembly GCA_041576335.1. GTDB lineage: Bacteria > Chloroflexota > Anaerolineae > 4572-78 > J111 > JANQQF01. The sequence continues at coordinate 4,401 of JBFGLD010000127.1, forward strand.
CCGCTACCGTAAACGTTAAATCTCTTCGTCTGTAAGGGCAGAGTCGTCGGTTTTGGTCGTTTGCTCCTCTGCGTCATCTGCAGGTTCTGTGTCCACGTATTCGACCCAATTATCTTCACTGTTCTCATCAACCTGCTTCAAACTCAATCCCATTCTTTGCCTTTCCGGGTCGATATGTATGATACGTACTTGAACTTCCTGACCTTCAGACACAATCTCACGAGGATGATTTATGTTACGATCTGAAAGTTCGGAAATATGAATTAAACCTTCGATGCGATTATCGATACGGGCAAAGGCACCAAAATCGGTTATTTTGGTGATGGAAGCCTCAGTGACTTGGTTGATTTGGTAGTGTTGAAATACTTCACTCCAGGGTTCCGGTTCAAGACGTTTAAGGCTTAGCGCCACGCGCTGCTGTTCGTGATCAACGTTGAGGATAAATACCTCGATTTCATCGCCTACTTTTAACACTTCACGAGGGTGTGAAATGCGCGTCCAGGCTAACTCTGACAGATGAATCAGCCCGTCAATGCCGCCAATATCGACAAACGCACCGAAATTAGCCAGGCTTGTTACCCGGCCTCCGAGAACATCACCTTCATTTAGCTCGTCTAAAAATTTTAGTTTTTCCTGCTTAAGTTCTTCGGCAACGGCCCGTTCGGAAAAAATGAGGCGGTTTCGCTCTCGATCCACCTCTATAATCTTCAGGCGCAGTTCTTCTCCCGTCATTTGATTCCACCGGCTTGGCCGTTGAGAACCATACTGATTGCTGATCAACTGGGAACCCGGCACAAAGCCGCGAATCTGGCCAAAATTGACAATTAAGCCGCCTTTATTATTACCGATCACTGTACTTTCGACGATCTCGCCTTCATCGAAAATACGTTTGGCTTCGTCCCAGTCGCGCTCAACTCTGGCCTGACTCAAAGATAATCTAATACGATCTTCATCCTCTTCCACACTTGCCACATAAACCGGGACTTCATCACCTATCTTAATCTGGGCAATTTCTTCGGAACTAAGATTATCTAGATCTTTAGAGTCGACGATACCTTCGGATTTTGCGCCAACGTCGATTAATATCTCATTTGCACTTTTCCTGGCGACAATTCCTTTAACAATATCACCAGGTTTGAGTACCCGAAAAAAACGTTCCTCCTGGTCTAATAATTCGGCCATTGTTAACATTTGATTATCCTCAGCATTGGCCGAATTATTCTTTCCGGAGTGGATGTGGTCATCAGCCATGAACTTTTTGGTCTCCTAATTTTGGGGTGCTTTCAGCACAGAAACATTATACTTGGATTCTAAACAAAAATCAAACAGTATCAAGTTGAGGGCTATGCTTTATTTCAGGTGGAGCATCCGGCAGGGCGCTGCCCTGGGCTCGACTCATTAAAGGGCCGCCGGGGGAAGCCCCACAAGCTCCCCAATCAATTTGAAACATACCGCAAGTTGAGCTATACCTCACTGCCCACCACCGCAACCGCCTCAATTTCGACCATTGCTCCCATGGGCAGGGCAGCAACTTGAACCGTACTTCTGGCTGGCGGATCATCCGTGAAAAAACTGCCATAGACTTTATTAATGGCTGCAAAATCTTGCAAATTTGTTACAAAAATCGTGGTTTTTACAATATTTGCCAGTCTGCTTCCGGCCGCATCTAACACGGATGCCAAGTTCTTCATCACCTGCTGCGTTTGGATTTCAATATCGCCTGCCACCAGTTGACCTGTCTCCGGTACCAGTGGAATTTGCCCCGCGGTGTAGATGACATCGCCCCAGCGTACGGCCTGGGAGTAAGGGCCTACCGCAGTTGGGGCGTTTTTAGTCGAGATAATTTCACGTTCGAGAGGCATACTAAATCCTTGGATGAAATTTGACCATGATTTTAGTAGACAACCATTTTACCGTCAAGGTAAATTGGTACTACGTTTTTGGAATTAAATCTATTTTAGCATAGACGGTTATTATGGGCCAAGTCGTCTTGAGCCGCAAATTTTGGACTTACGACGGGGGTGCATTTCGGTCTGGGAACAGCTTAGGGCCGAACGCCACCTGAGGCTCAAGCCATCAGGCTGCACCAGGAAAAGCCCGCTTAAGCAGGCTGGTTGAGCGGGCTGCAGCCTGCTTGCACGTGCTCTTGCGTGGCGGCTTCAGCCCCACGCGGTCGGCGGCGGCTGAAATTCGTCGCCAATTTGAAATGCACCCTTGCGACGATAGTCGATTGCCGGAAAGCGTGAAGTAAAGTAAAATTACATGATGAACTAACACATAAGAGGATATGCCGATGATAATTCGCCCGACCAGAGGTTTGACTTTTGATGATGTATTGCTTGTGCCCAAACGCTCGCCCGTGGCTTCGCGCCGCGACGTGGACACCTCAACCTCGCTTACCCCTGAAATCTGTTTACAGGTGCCAATTATCAGTGCCAACATGGATACGGTGACTGAAGCAGCCATGGCAATTGCTATGGCGCGAGTAGGCGGAATTGGTATTATTCACCGTTTTATGACAATCGAGGCTCACGCCCGCGAAGTACGACGTGTCAAACGGGCCGAGGGTTTTATTGTAGAAAATCCACGTTCTATTATTCAAGAAGATTCTATCGCCAAAGCGCGCCAATTAATGAAACAATATGAGATTGGCGGACTCATCGTGACCAACGGCAGCCATGAACTGGTCGGGATCGTGACCCAGCGAGATATTTTATTAGCCCCTGATCCCACGGCCCCGGTTAGCTCGGTCATGACCCCACCTGAGCAAATTGTCAGCGTTACTTCAGAGACTTCCCCCGAGGAGGCGCGGCTGTTACTCCACAAGCATCGCCTCGAGAAACTGCCGGTTATCGACAGTACCGGTCAGATTGTCGGCCTGATCACGGCGCAAGATGTGGTCAAGCACGAGCGCCATCCGCGAGCCACAAAAGATGCCAAAGGCCGTCTGCGGGTTGGAGCCGCGGTTGGCATACAGCCAAAAGACATGGAGCGGGCCGAAGCAGTGCTGGCGGCCGGGGCCGATCTGCTGGTACTCGACATCGCCCACGGCCACGCCGAACATTGCATTACTATGATCAAGAACTTACGCCGTGCGTTTACAGATGTGCGAATCGTAGCCGGTAACGTAGCGTCGAAAGAGGGTGCGCGCGATTTGGTTGAAGCCGGGGCCGACGTCATAAAAGTTGGGGTCGGACCTGGCTCTATCTGCACGACGCGGATTGTAACGGGTTTTGGCGTACCCCAACTGACTGCCATTATGGATAGCGTGGAGGGTGCCGCCGAAACCGGCCGATCTGTGCCCATTATTGCTGATGGTGGAATCAAAACTTCCGGTGATCTTGTAAAAGCGCTGGCGGCAGGCGCGGCAACGGTTATGATTGGCAGCCTGTTTGCCGGCTGCGAGGAGGCGCCCGGCTCCACCGTTATCCGCAACGGCCAAAAATTTAAGGTTGTGCGAGGCATGGCTTCGTTGGGTGCAGCTATGGGCCGCAAGGCGATTGAGAAAGGTGAGGACGAAAGCGCTGAAAGCCAAGAAGATTGGGATAAAGTCGTACCGGAAGGGGTAGAGGCGGTTGTTCCCTATCGCGGTCATGTTGAGGAGTTAATCTACCAATTGGTAGGTGGTTTGCGGTCCGGTCTTAGTTACGGGGGGGCGCAAAACATCAAAGAACTGTACGCCAACGCCGAGTTTGTCGAGATTACCCCGGCCGGGATTCGCGAAAGTCACTCCCACGATGTGGACCGAATATGATATCGTCGCCAATCGCGCTGAGAAGCCGTTGGCCGGCGATAACCGGAGATAGTGGCCTTTGGTCGCCCAGTACGGGCTATACCTCTAATTTTGATTTCACCCGCCGGATAACTTCGTCCGTAAATTCGCTCGTCGAACTGGTCGTCCTATGTTCAACGTGGTGTTAATCGAACCCCAAATTCCCCAAAATACAGGCAATGTCGCCCGCCTCTGCGCAGCGACCGGGATGCAGCTGATCATTGCCGGCCAACCCGGTTTCTCATTGAGCAATCGCTATCTCAAACGGGCCGGTCTGGATTATTGGGAGTTTGTGAAAATTAGACACGAACCAGAATTAGATGAATTTTGGCGCCAGCTTACCTTGACGCGCTTCCATCTGCTGACTACCAAAGTAAAGCGTCCGTATACCGAAGTTCAACCTCAACCGGGTGACTGGTTTCTTTTTGGCAAGGAGACCGCCGGCTTGCCCGACTGGTTGCTCAAAGCGTACCCAGAGTCGTGTGCCACCATTCCTATGAGGAATCCCCAGGCCCGCAGCTTGAATTTAGCTACGAGCGCAGGGATTGTCATGTATCATATGCTGTCGCGATTTAATTTTGGCTTGGAGTAGAACGGCGGCCGCCGTCACTGTCTTAGCACCGTGGGCAAGAATACCTTGTAGGGTCCCGCCGCCAGGCTCACTTCGTCGATAAAGATGTTAGCGGCCGGCCCCCCAGCGTAATTGAATTTTACCCCGACGGTACCGCTGTAAACCTCATTGTTATTCATCTCAAGCGTCATATGAGTCCACCGGCTCACCGGGCTCAGGGCCAGCGCTTGAACGGCAGTAATCGTCACCGGCGTCGAACCGGCCAATAACTCAACGGAAAACGGGTCCTCATTTTTATACCAAAATGATAAGAGGGGATTATACATGCCGGAGACTACCTGGGTCTGCGATATCTCAACGGCAGCGGTAAGAGCAAGACTGCGCTGGCCGCTGTGGGCATCGTTACTCGAGGCCGTGGCGGCGCCATTGTTATCGACATTCCAATCCGATGAGTCTATTTCAAAATCGTTATTGCGAAGTGCCTGCTCGGAGCCTGTCGGACGAAGCATGATGTCGAGCGTGGCAATGCCATCCACGGGCACGGTTACAGTTCCGGGGGGCGGGGCAGCAAGATTGTTGAAATTATCGGCGGCGATGTCAAAAGTCCCGGAGCTGCCGGTGGGCAGCACATACTCCCCCCCGGCCGTGCTGAGCGTGCTCGGGCCGCTACCGTCGACCGAAATCGTCACCCCGCTTAAACCTTGCCCGATATGATTGAAAACCCGCCCCTTGACCGCGTTTCCAAGTGTCACATTGCCAGCCATCCATACCCCGGGCATATCGATGTCGCTGTTGTACGATTCTGACTTTCTTTGCCAGGCGCGCA
>JBFGLD010000128.1:0-9568 GCA_041576335.1 Anaerolineae bacterium
ATACGAGCCCCAAGCGAGATAAATTTTTCCGGCTCGCGCAGAAATTCCACAATTTCCATAAGCTCCTGTTTGGCTTCATCTACGCCGGCCACGTCGTCAAAGGTAACGGTCGGTTTGTCGCCGGTAAACATCCGTGCCCGGCTTTTACCGAAGCTTAGAGCTTGATTGCCTGCTCCCTGCGCTTGCCGCAAAATAAAGAAAAAGAAACCGCCGATAAGGATCAGGGGCAGCAATGTCCCTAAAATAGCTAACCACCCATCCCAAGCGCTTCGCGGAGCCACGGTAATTTTAATTTTCGCAAGCTGCTCCCGACTGATACCCAGCAAGCCAAGTGTTTCAAAAATGCTAACCCCTGTTTCTTTAAGCGAAGCCAACTCTGTGCCGTCGTCCCTTTTTATCAACAAATCATCTTGATCGACTCGGATTGAGGCGATTTCACCCTTGCTGGCTAATGCTACAACCTCCGACAACTTAACGACTTTGGGCGTATCGGAACGCAGAACAAATAGACCGTAGAAAAACGCCAAAACGACCAAAATTAACACCGCGTAAAATGCACGTGACCATCTCATCGATTAGTTACCTCTAATAATAATGGCTTTAATAATACGTAACCCAATTTCTGAATATACCACGCGCCATATCCAGAGTCAAGAATAAAACATTTGCCGCTTCCGTAACCCGTGGTAGAATTGAGTTTTGTCTTAGCAGGGCTTTCAACCCGAATGATTACCGAATTTCGTATGATATTAATAAATCGTAGTACTAATGCACAGCGCAGGCATGCCGGTTGACAGTGACTTAAACGGCGGGTACGTTTGCTGGTTGGGCCAAGTTTAAGCCGATTTCACCGCCAGAAATGACTGTTATCTTCCAACTGCGTTCGTGCCATAGATTAAACAAAGTTCGATAAGGAAACTTGACTGAGTACATATGAAAAGCAAAAAGATCCAAGAAAATACCACTCGTACGCTGAAAGACTATGCTGGGCTTGTGGCCCGCGGCTTCGCCATGGGTGCGGCAGACGTAGTACCAGGCGTTTCGGGCGGTACGATGGCCTTTATTTTAGGTATTTATGAGGAGCTTATCAATTCTATTCGAACCATTGCGAGTCCAGGCACCATCAGTCTCCTTGTGGGCTTTAAGTTAAAAGAAGCTTTTGATACATTGCCCTGGCGATTCCTATTAGCGGTTGGCGTTGGTATATTGGCGGCCATCTTTAGCCTAGCCCAATTTCTAGAATGGACATTGCTAAACTTCCCGGAATTGTTATGGTCTTTTTTCTTCGGCTTAGTAATTGCCTCTATTCTTACCGTAACCAAAAGAGTCAAGCGGTGGGGTATAAGTACCCTGGCAGGTACCGTTATCGGGGCAATTGTCGCTTACATCATTGTCGGGTTGGTCCCGGTGCAGACGCCGGACACACCGTGGTTCTTATTTTTAAGTGGCGCCGTTGCCATTTGTGCCATGATCTTACCGGGCATTTCTGGCTCCTTCGTTTTAGTCCTGTTCGGCAAGTACGAGTACATCCTGTCTGCAGTCAACAACCGAGATTTCTTGACCTTGACGATTGTAGCGGCCGGGGCTGCCGTCGGCATTGTTTCAATTGCCCAAGTTCTAGGTTGGCTGTTCAAGCGTTTTCACGATTTGACTGTGGCCATCCTGATCGGGTTAATGGTCGGTTCGCTTCGAAAAATTTGGCCCTGGAAAGAAACCTTGGTCACGATTATCGACCGGCACGGCCAAGAAATCCCAGTCGCGCAGATCAATGTACTCCCTGCCACGTGGACTAATGAAGTCACCTTTGCCCTAATTCTGGGGATTGTCGGTTTTATCGTCGTCTTTATCTTAGATTATTGGGCTTCGTCATCACCGATCGCAGAGAGCACTAAATTTTAGCCCGCCTTTGTTATTCGGGCGGGGCGGTTGGTTTCGGGTGGATCGGTTTTGGAGCTTGAGGGGGTGCCGGTCGGGAGTATGACGCGGACAATGGTGCCGGCTTCGCTTTCGGCCCTTCCCCCTTGTGCTTTCGCCCGCCGCGGCGAGGAAGTGACACAATTTGGATGTCTCCCCCGCCTAAGACTGCGCCAAGACAGCCCGGTTTTGATTTCACCGCCTTTATTTCCGGCACTTGTGGCGTGGTGCTGGCTACAGTCATGGCTTCTACAGCCATATTCTGTGCATTCACAATCTTAGCGTCGAGTTCTTGTCGCAAGCTTTCCCTTCGCCACTCATCCTCTTGGCGTACTTGGGTCAGGGTACGCTCAACATCTAGAATGCGTTCCCGCAGCTGATTGTTTTCTTCTTTGAGGTTAAAGTTATCTTGAATGAGTACACCCAACAACTCTCGATTGGCGGCTTGGCTGTTCAAAATGCTTTTTTGATTATCGGACAGGGCAGCTAGAGTATTCGTAAAGAAAGCGAGTGCTGAAGACTCGCCACCATTAGAGGATACCAACCCCGTCTCTTCGCTTCGCTCCGGCGTAAGTGGATCATCTTCTTCATCCATCTGCCGCTGCGACCGTATCCCAGCGGTACGATCCGATTCGACGCCAAGCTGTAGGGCCAACTGCTGCCGTACCTGGTCATACGTCAAACCGCTGTCTCTTAATTCTTTAATCAGATGCAACGTTTCTAAGTCATCATCGCTATACCGCCGGTGACTTCTGCCTTGAGTTGAACTGGCCTCAGCAGACAGGTGATCGGCAAACTCATCAGACCAGCGACGTAACGTCGCAGAAGAAACTTCTAACTCCGCAACAACAGCCTGTGGTGCCCGAAACGCAGATTGACTACTCATTGTGCTGTACCCTATCTATTGCTCTTCATCGACTGTGCGATAAGACGTGTCGATAATCTTATTGCGATCCAAATCACCATATTCTAACTGGTTTCGATAATATTCTACCACATCCGGAGGGCAGAGCTTCACGAACAAGGTTATTCCCAACAAAACTACCCCCAAATCATCCAGTTGCCCCAGCCCCAATATAACATCTGGTAGAAAATCCAGTGGCGAAATAAGGTAAAGCAGCGATACAGGCAGGATTGACTTGATCCACATCGGAACCCGGTTATCCCGGAATAGTAACCAAACCAATCTTAACTGCTTAATGATTTCGGATAAAATAGATAAATTTTTGCTTGACGTGGAAATTGCAGGCTTTCGGTTTGCCATTATTGTCTCCTCAAAAAGTAGATTAGGTAGGACGAGCTTTGGCTGATCCTACAACCCAGACTTTCGGCGTTCGTGCCTCCGGGGACCGCAGTGGGTGCCGCTAGGACCGTAAGGGTTTAAGTAAATTTCACATTTTCCGTTAAGACGGGTCGATTTAATTTAGTCGTCACCGGGGAATTATAGCTGCAACTATCGAATCAAGCAATTGATTTCGCTCAGAAATTTTGAGCGATTAGGCGCTGCCCCTCTACCTTCTCCACGACCCACTGAGATGAGCGATTGGACGGTCAAGCGGGCTGTTGGACAGATCTTCCCACTAACCATTATAATGATGTTAATGAAAAACCTTCACCAATCGCTCATTGATTATGATATGGGTCTCCTCCAGGCAATTGCCGATTGTCGCACCGTGCCCTTAATGACCCTGAGCAAGACTCAGGCTATTGAGGCACTCTTAGAGACGCTCCTGTCGCCCACTCAGACGGCCATCACTGTGGCAGACCTATCCCCGGCGGAAAAGGAAGCCTTACAGTTCCTACTAGAAAGTGGGGGGCAAGTTGAAGGACCACGCTTTGCCCGGCATTACGGAGCAATTCGTGCTATGGGGGCTGCGCGACTGGCACGCGAACAACCCTGGCAGAAAGCGGCTAATCCGGCTGAAGGGTTATGGTACAGAGGTTTAATTTTCAAAACCTTTCAATTGACCTCGCAAGGTAATCTGGAGATCGTCTACATTCCTACCGACCTGCTTCCCTTGCTCAACGAGGCTCTCAGTCCGCAAACAGGCACTAACGCGCCATCAGATGAAGGCAGGGACACAAGCATCGCTTCGGGGGCATCGCCCGCCGCGCCACTAATGCATTCTTCAAGATCATTCCAGCCTGCGTTGACTCCCCGTCCAATTCATTTGATCAATGGCGCAAACCGCCTGCGTGAGTCCATGTTTTCATTGTTGGTTTATCTGCAAACGACTCCCATAAAGCTGCAGCCCAAGGGTCAATTGAGCCCTCAAGATAAAAAAGCCCTGGCAGACTGCTTACCCCCAGCGTTAGTGTCAACGTTGCCGTTGACGGCCGAGCTTGATTTTTTGCTGCACTTAGGCCGACGCGTTGGTTTACTGACCATTAAACACGGGCGACTCAAGCCAGAACGTGACCCGACGCGCATGTGGCTGCAGGCGTCAGAAACCGAGCAAATAGAACTGCTACAAAATGCTTGGCGGGCCGACCCCACCTGGAATGACCTGCGGTACGTGCCCGGCTTGGTTGCCCAATCCACCGGCTGGGAAAATAGCCCGCTCTTGGCTCGCTCCAAGATATTGGGATACCTGGACGCAATGGACACCCCCACCGGTGAGTGGGTATCTCTTGACGATTTTGTGGCAAAAGTTAAGCAGTTTGATCCCGATTTCCAAAGACCTGGTGGCGATTATGGCAGTTGGTATATCTACGATACTGAGGAACAGCCACTGATGGGATTTGCCCATTGGGATCGAGTAGAAGGAGCACTGATTCGCTTCATTATTAACACTCCATTACTGTTACTGGGGATCACGGAGGTAGGCCTTTCAAGCGAAACGAGCAGCCCAACAAGTTTTCGAATAACCAAGCAGGGCTCAGCTTTCTTAAAGAATCAACCGATCCCGACCCCGGCAAACAAGACCCCATTCCTACGCGCCGGAAACAATTTTCAGGTGCAGGTACCCGTCCAGGGAAGCCTGTACGACCGGTTCCAGCTGGCCCGCTTTGCCACATTAGACCGCCGGGAAGAGAATCGGGTCGTTTATATTATCACGCAGGCCAGTGTAGGTCGTGCCCTGCGCAATGGCATTGAAGTGGACCAAATGGTTGCATTCCTGGCACGGGCTACCAACAACCAAACACCCTTAAAAGTGGTTGAAACGCTTCGTGCATGGGGAAAACGCCAAGGTGCGACCAAACTGGAACGGGTCACGCTTCTACGACTTAAGCAAGAAAGCTTAGGGCAAGAACTACTGCAACACCCTAGCCTAGGTTCATTGTTGGGCGAAATGATCGGTCCCACCGCTATATTGGTGCCGACAGAGAATTTTCAAGAAGTGCGGCGCATTTTGATTGAACTCGGCTACTTGACGGACAGCGAGTAGCAGGTTACAAATTCCACGTCTGAGGCATCGTCAATTCCACGCTGTTACCGGCCGGATCGCGAAAATAAAGTGAGTGTCCACCCGAAGGCCATGTAATCTCTGTTTCGATAGGCACGCCGTGCTGCCGCAATCGATCTCGCCAGGCCGAGATGTCCTCGCGGCGCATGCCAAAAGCCACGTGCCCGGACCCCTGCGCACCATGGGGCGGGACATCACCGCCCGTTACGGCAGTTTTGGTCGGATTGAATACCAAGAAAACGGAATTTTTACAGCGAAAAAACACATGCCTGTCTTTAACTCTAGAGAATGGGACTAAGCCCAGGACACGATGATAGAACCTTTCTACCGCGTCCAAATCTTCCGCATACAGACACGTCTCTATGATTTGGTCGACTTTCATAACCAACTCCTTTACCCCCAGCCCATCCGCACTCAAAAAAGGGGCTCTCATCTTCCAAAATACACGCCGCTCCTTACGGCGCGATGACCGCTGATAGGTCTTGCCCGTTGCTCCGGGCTGAGCCCCTCGAGAGCCCCATCCGTCTCAGGTGGTTTGGACGCGCTCCCAGGAAAGACGCTGTTTTTTACCTCGTGAAGACCTTACAGGGTTCCAAAATCCGTCAGGTCTGGAGGAGTTGCCGCGTTGAAACTATCAAAAAGTTATGTTAACTTTACAGTTGCCGTCTCATGTGGTATACTAGCACATTACATAACGGGAAATTACCTTATTGGTAGCTTGGTTAAGTCGGCGACCCATGGTATCAGGCAAGTGAATATGAAGCAAAATGCCTTTATTGAAAAAGTTGCCAACAAAATCGAGGATTTGGGGTTAACGACACCGGCTATTTTATTGTTGGAAGCTCACAAACCGTTAATTTATGTTAGTGATCATTTACTATTGATAGCTCAGCCAACGCTTGATCTACTCTTTCCAAAAAAGTTTACGCGAGATACCATCAATTTTTTGTCAGACCCCACCCACCTAGAACAATTGATTATAAACCTCGAAACAACGCATCCTCAAAATTCATCCAAAAAACAAGACTCGACAGACCATATCCCCGTTATCACGGCACCCGCACCTGCCGGCAGGCGAGAATGATTTATGAACCAACAGCCCCTGGCGATAGCAACGATATTTTTATTCATCTTTCTGGGCCTATTTGTAATTTTTCTGATTCGCGTTTCGGCGGGTCACTGGCCGGTTTTGCGGCGAATTCGTGCCTTTGAAGCGATAAAGGGTCTCACAAGCCGTGCCGTTGAAACCGGACGTGGTCTCCATCTTTCACTCGGGGTAGGAGGTGTCGCCGACGAAACCACGGCTGACAGCCTCGCCGGATTATCTATTGTAAATTACTTAGCGGAGCAAGCAGCAGTAACGGGTGTTGCGCCGACCGTTTCTATGGCCAATCCCACCTTGATGCTATTTGCCCAAAACGTAATACAGGCTATCCATCTGAATGATCCCAGTGGCGGTGAAGATACTTATCGAAACGTGCGCTGGATTGCTCCACAACCCGCTGCCTATGCCGCCGGAGTGATGAATTTGATGAATATTGACCAGCCGGAAGCCAACGTAATGGTCGGTTTTTTCGGTGACGAATACCTGTTAATGGGAGAAACTGCCGCCCGACGCAGATTAGGTCACATTGGAGGTACCAGTAATCCAAATACGTTGCCTTTTGTCTACGCCTCGGCCGAAGAGACTTTACTCGGTGAGGAAATCTATGCGGCTGGGGCTTATCTGCAGCAGCATCCGGCCCAGGTGGCCAGCCTGGTTACCCAGGATACGATGCGCTTGCTAGTCGCTTTATTTATTTTCACTGGTATTCTGCTTGCTTCAATGAGCTAACGTGGCAATGACTGGAGCGAATGAAGTATCACAACGAATTAGTCGTATAATTATCACCGCAGTAGCCATTATTGTAGGGATATTAACCTTGGCCGATATTTTTGTGACGCAGTCTAGCCAAGGGCTATTTGGATTCCCTGCCTTAAATCAGACTATCAAAAACATTGGCGCTTTCCTGGTTGGCACAACAGTAATTATCGTCGCTTTTGCTTTGTTCTTGGGCTTTTTCAACGTTGTTAGCGTCCACTGGAACCGTATTCGCGCCCACAAACCAGGCACGGTTCACAGTATCGTCTTATTGGTTTCACTGACTGTAACCTTGGTGCTAGGCTTTGGTGGGCCAACGTCGAAAAATACGCAATTTATTTTTGAGTTTGTCTTGCAACCGCTGGAGTCAACATTTTTCGCCTTACTCGCCCTCTTTATCGCTACCGCGGCTTTTCGCGCCTTTCGAGTCCGCAACTTAGAGACTTTCTTTTTCGTCTTATTTGCATTAATTGTCTTATTGGGGCAGATTCCCATTTCGATTTATCTTTGGTCCGAATTGCCGGTGATAAAAGACTGGATATTGAACGTGCCCACGTTGGCCGGAACACGAGGAATTCTCATGGGGGTTGCGCTCGGCACGATCGCCACCGGGTTGCGGGTACTTATTGGGGTTGAACGCCCCTTTACAAATTGATGTTCGTATTTACAAAGTTATTGGCGACCTACCCCCCATTAAATTTAGTTTAGTATGAATTGGTTGGGCAATTATGGTTATTTGCAAAAATTGTGGAACACAAAATAAAGATGGCTCAAAGCTGTGCAGTAATTGCAGGCGTCCCTTGCCAATAAAAGTTGCAGCCAAAAACGAACCCACGGTCGCCGAGCGAGTTCCCAACTGGCTAACGCTGCTACTAACTAAGTACGGCGAACAGCACGGCCCACTCATTGGTCTGGAAGCGCTGCCACCCCGGATCGATGCTCCCCCTGAACCTGAGTCTGGTGAGGTATCCAACCTGCTTGAGCAGATGGCTGACGGAGGTGGTGCGCAAGCGCCAAGTACTGACGTTAGCACCTCCGTGGAGTGGGGGCCGGGCCCGGAGCCAACAGCCGGGGGGATAGACGACTTGCTCGCAAACTTTGACCCATCTGGGGAAGCCGTTACCCGATCGCACGAAGAGGGTCTACCAGTTGGTGAGATGCCCGCTTTCGAGTTGGGTGACCAAGCCGAATCGCTTGGGCCGGGACCAGCGCAGGAGCATGGCTTGAGCGAAGACGAGGTGCCCGACTGGCTCTCGGAAGCCTTGGACACCCCGCCTACTATTACTGAAATGCCGACCGCTGCCGAAGCCGACGACTCATCTTCCTTCGTCGAGACAACTTCGTCCACGACAGAAACCGATATTGAAGGCGTACCGGACTGGCTGGCAGAAGCTCTTGACCCGTCTTCCACATCCCAGCAAACAGAACAACCTCCGCAACCTGTTGCCTCGGCTGATCAAGACCAACTCGACTGGCTCTCGTTGGCCTCGGAGTCAACCGATACCTCCGACGTTCCAGATTGGCTGGAGGAGTCGACCCCCTCCAGGCCGGATAAAGACACCTTCGTACCTGCCTATCCCAGTGCTGAAATTGAGGAGCCTGATATACCCGACTGGCAGGTTCCCGATTGGATCAAGGAAAATCTAGAGCTACCGAGCCAGCAAGAAAGCCTGGAATCAGAAGAGTGGATGGCTGATCTCAGGCAATCTATTCCGGTTGACGAGTCAAGCTTGATCGACGAGTCTACAACCGTAGAATCGGAAGAAGCTGAGATGCCTGACTGGTTTTCCGATGAAGCGACAACCGCCGAAATAGAAGCTGAATCTGAGGCGCTGGCTGCCCCATCAGAAGCTGAATCCTTAACTCCGCCAGCCGATTTACGGACGAAGACAGAACAGTCAGCGGCTGTATCTCAAGAGACTTCGGATTTTGCGCCTACTGAAGACCTTGAAATACCATCCTGGCTGTTTGAGACTCTGGAGACCGAACCGGAGAAGCCGATCTCCCAGCAAATTGAGGCTGCACCCGAGGCAGACCTCGACGCTTCCCTTTCAGTCGAAAAACCTCTATTAGCCGCAGCGCCTGATAAGGCGGAGTCTACAGCACCTACAATCGCGGAACCTGAGACTCTGATGGCCGACGTAGCTACCGGGGAAGACCGGACTGAAATCGAGGCCACTTCCCTTAAAAAGGCCGATCTCTTGGAAGCAGAAGGACCGTCCGAGGCGACGGATCAGGAACTGCCCGACTGGCTGGATGACTTGCCGTCCGCCGCCGAAGCCGAGCCGCCGGAACCCGAAGCCCTCGCCGCCGAAGACGCGGCGGAACTGGACCTGCCCGACTGGCTGGCAGACCTGCCGTCTGAGCCCGAGGCCGAAGTCCCGAC